>JADLFY010000113.1 GCA_020849575.1 Candidatus Peregrinibacteria bacterium | reverse complement strand
TGTTTTTGGCTACTATTTTTGATGTTTCAGTGACGCTTTTTGCTTTTAATATGCTGCCATTTCCACCTCTGGATGGGTCCAAGTTTTTGCAGATAATCATGCCGCGTCGTTGGCAGGGACATTATCAGGCTTATCTGGCCAATGCAGGGATTTATTTTCTGTGCTTTGTGATTATAGATAATTTTATTCTGACCAAGTATTTTGGATTTTCAGTAATCAGCTATGTAGTTGGCTGGATAGTAGTGAGTGTGAAATCATTATTATTTTTGGGCGGGTGATTGACGTTTTTGATATTTGTGTTTAAAATCCGCTCGTTGTTTAGCTATATAAATAAATATGCAGGGCTTAGATTTTATTGAAGATTCAACGTGGGAAGAAGTCTTTGCTAATTGGAGAGCAGATGAAGCAGAACAGCCTAGTTGGCAGGAATGTGCCAGGAAAAAGGGTTGGGATAATTGGGAAAGTTGGCGTAATTATGCTGCAGACAGATTGAGTCTGAGCAGAAAAAAATGGCGTTTGTATGAAGTTCAGTCTCCTCAGGATTTTATTCCGGAAATGCTGGTGGGACCTTTTAAATCGTGGCAGCAACATTTGAAAGAAGAACAAATCAATGAATTAACTTTTGCTGAATATGTTGAATTAGAGAGCAAAAGGCTTTCGACCAATAATAAAATTGTCAGCTTGCTCTGGAGATTTCCACGTGAAACACAGTTGATAGCTTTGCGTCGGCCGGATCGGGATCAATTAACCTGTTTTGAGGGTACGCATCGTAGTTTAACCACGGCTGTGGCCAAAAAACATGGTATTGCCCTGCCCGCAAGCATCAAAGTGCGTTTGGCTGTAGCCAATTTGATTGATGATGATCTGGAAATTTTGAAATCGATGGCCAAAGGAGGCACGGAGAAACCTGATCATTTGCGCTGATATTTGATTGTTGAATGAGCAAATTTTTGTTATATTGATGACTGTCTTTTGTGCTCGATTAAATCTCGGTTTTCTCTCTCACAAGCTTAATTAAGGGAGGCCAAAATCTTCGCATCCTGCGGGACGCGGCTGAGGTCACCCACTTGAAGGAATACGGGGATGTATTCCAGAGATGGCCCGACACGAAGGATTTAGAAAAAATTACTTTGCTGACTGAAAATCTAAATTTTGGTCAGTTTGGGTGTGGCGGGGAAACAGCGTTTTTCGTATTTTTCGATTTTGCGGCGAATTTCCTCGGCGGTTTTTCTGGCAGCATCGGATTGCTCGATGATCAGAGCGCGGGTGGTTTTGGTAACAGGGTTGAGATCGAAGAATAAACTATCGGGTTCGATTACCTGGCTGCAACTTTCAATAATGCGGGAAACATTACCGTGAATATCCAAAACGATATTGCAGGGTAAGTTGTTCAGGTCGATGATGTCAGCGCCCAGACGATTTCTCAGTGAATTCATATAGCCAAAATGAGCATTGACAGTAGCTTCACAGGAAACCATGTTGGCGACAAATTCTTCATTATTGCGGGGACCTTTTTTGGGTTCGGCAAAGACTGTTGGAGGTTCAGCTGAGGCTGAGTTGCTGATTGAAGCGCTGGAAATAGGGGCAGCGGTTTTGGTGGGTGGGAGTGGTTTACTGCAAGCAGAAAATGTCAGTGGGGCGGCAATGAGTGTGGCAGTGGTAAAAAGTCCAAGTGATGCTTTATTCATACTGTATTAGATGGATTTACCGAATTGTAATGGAAAAATGAAACTTGTCAAAAAATGGACTTTTGTGTTTAATTTGTTCTTAAATTATGTTTGGACAACAATCACAACAAAGAACTTTGCTGGAATATTTGGCTCCATTAACTGTTAATGATGGGGTTGATGCTGAATTGGTAGTAATTGCCGATACAGATTTTAGGCCTGCGCCACTGCATAGAACGCAGCTTTTATATCGTGAAGATCAGGGCAGATCTTTTGGCCGGCGAAGTACTGAAGCCCTGATAAAGTATGTTGCTTTGATCAGGAGAGAAAGAAAAGAAGATATCGATAAAATACTTTTTTTGGGGAAAAAACTGCAACGCGTATGGGGTAAAAGAGTTTTGGAGACTATGCTCGAAGGCAGGTTGAAAATTGCTTTGTTGATAGATTCGGATGGTGGAGTAATGAGTCATTTAGATTATTTTAATGATGCCTTGGCTTATTGGAAAGACGGTGTTGACACAAAAGTAGAGGCCTATGTATTTGGTCATGCCATGAGTGCAGGGTTTTCTTTGATGTGTGAAGCTGATCAAATAGCTGTTTTGCCGCGATCAGAAATGATGTGGCATTTTTCCAGTAATAGCACTAATCAAAGACGAAAATTGGTTAACTCTTTTAGAAAAAATTTGCCTTTGCCTGACAGCAATTTGATGGAGGTAGAAAAATTGAGAAGATTTTTGTATAGAAATTCTGTTTATAAATATGCTGATTTTGCTAAGAGAAAGGTCAGAGAAGGAATTTTGGCTGATTCTACGGGAAGGGGTGAAATAGGATTTGTCGGAGCTAATTGCTTTAAAGCTGAATTGGCCAATGAAATGTTTGATGATGTAGTGTCGATGGCCAGACATTTCAATTCCCGATATAGAATTGCCGTTGATAAGAAAGTGACAGAATTTTGGGTTTTATCTGCGATTAATGAAAGTAGTGTGGATTCTTTGGAGAGCTGGCGTTATGTGAATTTTGAAAAGATGAGAGCGGATAGAAAAAGGCGTATTAGTCCTGAAACTTTTCAGGAATGGGAAGAATTTATTTTGGAAAGTTCAGCCTGCCCAGAGGAGAAAGTGGCTGTTTAGTTTTTCCAGCAGATATTGAAGAAAGGACATTTCTGGCATTCTTCACCCTGGGGGATTTTTTCGAATTCCAGAGCATTGATTTGTGTGTGAACGAAGCGGATATTTTCAATTACTTCATCGATGCTGGATTTATCCAGGGGGACGGTGGGGTTGAGATAAACTTTTTTGGAGCGGGACTTTTCCAGGAATTCGATTTGGCCAATGGAGGTCTGAGTATTGGGGAATTCGCGGGCGAAGCGGGGCGAATTGTCGCAAAGTATTTTGTAAAAAATTACCTGTCGCCAATAATCGCCGCCATGGCTGACTTTTTGAGTGCCGGTATCGGCATTGCCGGTTTTGAAATCGGTAATGGTGAGAGTGTGGTGATCAGACGAAGGCTCGATTTTATCGATTTTTCCGGTGATGGCAATGCCATCAATATTTACACCATGACTGGAAAAATTATATTCGGTGATGGTATCAGGATTAAAAGATTCCTGTTTGGCTTCAAAGAAATCATTGATAAGATTTTTACCGATTTCCAGAAGTTCCTGGTAATCCTTGGGCTTGAGTAATTCTTTATCCAGATAATATTGGAATTTCAGGGTCAGTAACTCGACTGGAGGTTTGATTTTTTTGCGACGATATTCGCGGAAATAATTGTCCAAAGCAGCATGGATGGCTGTGCCGAGAGCAGCAGAACGGCGTTTGGCCTGGGGAATGCGAATCAGATTTTGGAGCAGGAATTTGCGCGGACAAACCAGATAATTGTTTAAACTGGTGGGAGAAATAACATGTTCGGAGGCGAGTCTGGTGAGCAGGGCCTTTTCAATTTCATTGAAGGGGGCTTCGGCTGGCTGAAGGAGCAGGGCTTCCAGAGCTTCGATTTGGCCAGGACTGGCCTGGGTATAATCTTCACGTGAAAGTAATTCTGCCGGTATTTCTTCGAGAAAGCGGGAAGGCAGGTCTTCTTTCATTTTTTCGGCTTCGGAGCGGAATTTACTGTAGCTCAAGTGGGCCATTTGCTTGGCGCGGGTCAAAGTTACATAAAACAGACGTCGATCGTCTTCCAGAAATTCCAGTTTTTCGTCACCAAGATTGGCTTTGATGAGGCCCTTTGGTAAGTGAATGCGATCCTGATTACTGCGTTTTCCCCAGTTGCGATCGGTACATTTGAGTAGAAAAACATGTTGAAATTCCAGGCCTTTGGAAGCATGGGCAGTCATTAGCTGTACGGCTTCGCGGGAAATTTGCAGAGGTTCTTCAACTAATCTGAGTTTATTTTCGGCTCGTAATTCCAACTCTTCCAGGAAAGCAGTAATGGTGATGGAATGATTTTTACGGGTGACTTTTTTGATTTTGGTGAAGAGGGTATTGAGGCGATTCAGTGTTTCGATGCGGCTTTGAGATTTCATCAGATATTCCAAAAAACCTGACTCTTTGACCACGGTTTCAAAGAATAAATTGAGGGTTTGGTTTTCGGCCAAATCTCTCCAGTTGACTACATTGCTGGCGAATTTCTGAAACTTTTCCGGTTCAGTCAAATGAGCTTTGAGTAGATGATCTTTTTGGCTGAGCAGGTGAAAGAGGGAGTAACCCTGTTTTTCCAGACGATTTTGATAGTAATAATAATTCAGAGAAAGCAAATCAGCCCGGGGCATTTGCAGAAAATCCACAAAGAGAGTCTGGGCTAATTGCTCATTGTGATGAGGATTTTCGATAGTGCGGAAAAGAGCCAGTAATTTGCTGATCTGTAAATCCTGTAAAATGTCCTGACCGGCTCTCAAATCAAAAGGTATTTTTTCTTTGAGCATGATTTCGGCCAAATCCTGGGCATCAGCGTGTTTATGAAAAAGTACGGCTATTTCTGAGGGGGCAGTGCCCTGGCTGATCAAAGTCTGAATTTCTTTGGCTATTTCAAAATTCTCCTGTTGTTCGGTTTCAAAAATAGAGAGTTCCAGTGGCGCGGAGGGAAGTTTGGTTTGGCTTTGCAGATGCTTATCAATTTTGGGAGTATGAGGGGAGGAGTTTTCGTTGAGATAACTGGCAATACGGGTCTGATTGTTTTCTATTACCTGGCTGGCTGCATCCAATACACTTTGTTGACTGCGATAGTTTTTGGTCAGAGTGATGAGCTGTAAATGCTGCTGATAGCGTTTGTAATAGTCAATGATATTTTCTACGGAAGCTCCCTGAAAACGGAAAATGGACTG
>JADLFY010000112.1 GCA_020849575.1 Candidatus Peregrinibacteria bacterium | reverse complement strand
TCTTTGTCAGGCCTTATGATTCTTTCGTACAGACTGCGGAAGTTGACGGTAAAAAAATACCAAGATTTGAACGAGTAGAAGAATAAATCAATTTTTTTTCAAGTGGTATTAGTAATATTGACTCAATATTGGGTTATATTCTTCGTAAGTTCATTAATCAAAACAACCAATGTCAAACAAAAGAACCTTGGCCAAACTGCTCCTTGCCGGGCAACTGTTGGGCCTGACTGTTGTTGCACCAGGTTTTGCGCAGACTACCACGTCTACCACTGGAACAGCCACGGTATTTAGTGATGTCTCCACCGAGACTAAGTACGAAGAAGCCATCAAATATCTTCGGGACAATCAAATTGTTCAGGGATATCCGGACGGCAGTTTTGGTCCGTCCAAAAATATCAATCGTGCTGAATTTGCCAAAATTCTCATGGGTGCTATTTCTGGTGAAAAATTAACCGGGAAAAACTGTTTTCCAGACGTAACAGATCAATGGTTTGCACCTTATGTTTGTAGTGCCAAGTCCATGGGTCTGCTGGATGGTTATCCAGATGGAAATTTCAAACCTGAGGAACAGATCAATTTTGCTGAAGCAGCAAAAATTATCGCCAATGCTTTTAAACTGAACAAAGGCGAAAAAGATCCGACACTTTGGTTCAAGGAATATATTGAAGCATTACAAAAAGAAAATGCTATTCCTCTTTCTGTAGAATATTTCGACGAAAAAATCACTCGTGATGAAATGTCTGAAATTATCTGGAGAGTAAAGGCTGATGTTAATGACAAAGCCAGTAGAACATACCTGGAACTCCAGGGGGAAGGTTTGGTAAAAGCCAATTCATGTTCAGATCTGGAGGATCGCTTCAAAGAATTACAGCAGCCTTATCCTATTTATCGTCTGTACGATGCTCCAATGCCTGTGATGGCCCCTGCTTCTGAGCAATCAAATGGAGCTGCAGCCAATGAATCAAAATCCATGGATAGCTACGCCGGAGCCTCCGGAGACTATTCTACTACCAATGTTCAGGTAGAAGGCGTGGATGAAGCCGATGTTATCAAAAATGATGGCAAATTTATTTATTTGATCAAGGGCAACACCGTCAGAATTATTCAGGCTTTCCCAGCGAACGAAATGAAAGAATTGGTTAGTTTTCAATTGGGCAAACAGGAAGAATACTTTTACCCAAATGAAATGTATGTTACAGGCAATCAGCTGATTGTTATGGGTACAGGCAGTGTGACTTATCCAATGCCTATGGCAGAAGATACAGTCACTACTGATGCCAAAATGATTGCTCCTTATTATGGTGGCTCCAAATCCAAAGTCTATATCGTTGATATCAGCGATCGTTCCAAACCAAAAGTTACCAGAACTGTAGATTTTGATGGAAATTATAATACTTCCCGCCGTATTGATAACACACTTTATCTGGTGCTCAATCAATATCCTTATTTCCCTTACTATTCCGGATACAATAAGCCCATCGAAAATTTCAGTGAATATCTGCCCAGAATGAGCGACTCGGCCCGTGATGGCAAGATTGAATTGGCTTCACCTTGTGATCAAATTCGAATTATGCCTAAACCACGTAATTTCAATTTCCTCATCACTGCAGCCATTCCACTTGCTGACAATAGACAGGCTGTTAGTCGAAGTGTCTTGGTAGGCAGCAGTGAAAATGTTTATGCCTCAGAGAAAAATCTCTATATAGCTTCTACTGATTGGACTGGTCCTTATTATTTCCGCGCTGAGTCAGACAGCAGTACCAAACTTTATCGCTTTGCTTTAAGCAACAGTAAATTAGAATATCAGGCTGAAGGGGTTGTTCCAGGAACTGTTCTCAATCAATTCTCCATGGATGAATTCCGCAATAATTTCCGTATTGCCACTACCAAAAACCAATATGACTCAGGCGAACAGAGTAATAATCTCTACGTACTTGATCAAAGTCTTAAAACTATTGGTAAAGTAGAAAATCTGGCTCCAGGCGAAAAGATTTACTCAGTCAGATTCATGGGGGATCGTGCCTACATGGTTACCTTCAAATATGTTGATCCACTCTTTGTAATTGAACTCAAAGATCCTACCAAACCTGTAATTGCTGGTTATCTGAAAATCCCTGGATACAGTGATTATCTCCATCCTTATGACGAAACCCATGTCATCGGTTTCGGTAAAGATGTTGATCCAAAAGAAGTTGAATCAGAGGATAGTTTTGTTCACTACACTGCGGTTAGAGGATTTAAAATGGCACTCTTTGATGTAGCTGATACTTCTAAACCAAAAGAATTATTCCACGAAGTAATTGGTGATCAGGGTACCTATTCTGAACTTCTCTACAATCACAAAGCTTTGCTTTTCAATAAAGAAAAGAATTTGATTGCTTTCCCAATCTCTGTGACTGAAATGCCCAAAGATCAGGGACCGGTTTGTAGCGAATTTACTTACTCTAATTGTCCAAGCACTTGTAACAAAGTTTGTCAGCCAAAATGTACTTATGAAAATGGCATAACTATCTGTGATAATACTTGTGATGGTGCCAGCAGTTGTCAGCAGGCTACCTATGTGTATCCAAAAACTGTCTTTATTGGAGCTTATGTATATGGAGTAGATCTCCAGAACGGCTTCAAATTAAAAGCTAAAATTACTCACCTGAATTCAGAAGACATTGATCAGCTGCTTAAGGATGGCTGGACTAATGCCTATGAAAAAACCATTCAGAGAATTCTCTACATTGGCGATACTCTCTATACTGTTTCTCAGGGAGCAGTGAAGGCAAACAGCCTCTCTGATTCTCTCCGCGAATTAAAGATGGTTGAATTATCTCCTACTAATTACAATCTCTATTACGGCGGATAAATCATTACTTACAGAACAAAAAATCCCCCTAAAATCAGGGGGATTTTTGTTTTTAAAACTGCTACAATCTAGTTAATTCAAACCACTTAATTATCAATGCTCAAAGCCATCCTAATCGACTTTCTGCCCCTGGAAATGACCAAAGATGAAGCTAAATTCCGTTTGGAAGAAGCCGAAAGTTTGATCAAGACCTATGGAGGAGTTGTTCTGCTCAAAACCTATCAGAAAAAAATTGCTCCAATTTATAAAACTTATATTGGTGCTGGCAAAATTGAGGATCTCAAACAGGAAGGACAGAAACTGGGAGCCAATATTCTGATTGTTAATAATGAATTAAAACCACTACAGACCTATAATCTCAGCGAAGAATTCCGTAAGGTTAATATGAAAGTCTGGGATCGTATTGATTTAATTTTGAAAATCTTCCAAAAACATGCTGAAACCAAAGAAGCCCAGCTGGAAATTGAACTGGCCAGTCTGAGACACATGGGGCCACGTATCTATGGTATGGGTATGATTCTTTCCCGGCAGGGAGGCGGTATCGGAGGTCGTGGTATCGGCGAAACCAATACCGAAATCATGAAGCGCCACATCGCCACGCACATTAAAAAAATTGAACAGGCTTTGGAAAAATCCCAGGCCAATCGGGAACTGCATCGTGCCAGTCGCCGCCGCAAAAATTTCCACACCGTCGGAATAGTGGGATATACCAACGTTGGCAAATCTTCTCTACTCAATGCCCTTACCAAGAAAGGTGCTTATAGTGCTGACGAATTATTTGCCACTTTGGACACCAGAGTGGCCAGATTGCAATTACCCGATGGTAATCAGGTTTTACTGACTGATACTATCGGTTTTATTCAGGATTTACCGCCAACTTTGATTAAATCTTTTAAATCTACCCTCGAAGAAACCATTGAAGCGGATTTATTACTGCATGTCATTGATTTGAGTGATCCTCGTTGGGAATACAAAATTGATGTGGTCAATGAAGTTCTCGGAAACCTTGGGGCAATACACAAACCAATTATTTATGTATTCAACAAAATAGATTTATTGGGACCCAAATTCCCGGCCAAAACTCTCACTGCACGCTATGCCCGCTTTCATCCGACTTTCACTTCTACTTATCAGAAAACCGGTTTGGTTGAGCTCCGCTTGGAAATCGAAAAAATGTTATTCCCTGCTAAAAAGAATAGTTAAATCAGGGTGCTTTAATAACATCTTCATTGGGAATTCTTCGGCAGCTTTTTTGCCATGAGTAATTTCATCGAGTAAAACCTGTTTTTCTTGCCCCCTGATTAAGACAATTATTTTATCGGCTTTAGCTAACGTGAAAGGGGATACAGTTAACCTTTCTTTCACTTCAAATTCAGTTGTTTCAGTCAGCCAGACAATTCCTTTTTGTTCTTTCCACCCTGGAAATATCGAAGCAAAATGTCCATCCGTTCCCACTCCGACTACCAGTCCCAGCGGTCTTCCCATAGACAAAATCTGCTCCAATTCACTTTCATAAACTACGCGCATTTTTTCCAGATCTTGATTGTAAGTTGGAAAACAGAAATTATTTTTGGCCAATAAATCAGCTTTTTCATACAAGGTATGCATAACCAGTTTGGTATTGGAAGTGTTTTCATCAGCTGGTACACACCTTTCATCTATTAAAAAAGTTTTCAGTTTAGCCAGATTCACACCACGCGACGCAGCCAATTGAGAATAAACCGGTCCCGGCGTACTCCCACCACATAGCCCCAAAACCACTTCACTGTCATATTTCAAAATCCATTCATAAATTTCCCTGGTAGCTTCCTGCTGCCATTCATCACGTTTTTCAAATATTTTAATTTTGGCGTTTTGGTCCACTTGATCCATCTTCATAATAAAGTAATTTGGATTTGCTTCTTACTTTTTCCACTTTATCTATCACTTTCCAGGCAGAAAGGATTTCCTCAAAACTCAGGAAAAATCTTTTCTCTCCCAATATCACATCATTGATTAATGAAGCATAAGGCCCCAGACAAAAATCAGTCTGACACATCAGCCCCTGTTCCAGATCTACTGATTCATAGGCTTCCACCTTGGCATTTTTGAAATCAGTTCTCCTTTGTATCAAAGCCAATTTCACCAATTCATGTGGTTTGATTTCAAAGATCAGAAAATTGCTGGCCGCCTTGGCCGACTGAATCGGCATTTTTTTGAATTCTATAATTACTTTGGTCAAATCCTGATCAAGTTTTTTACCCGTAATTAAATGCACTGGCACTTCATACCAGTCTCTCCGGTCAATCTGTAATTTGAGTTCAGCATAAGTATCAATTTTACTGTTTTTAACAATGCCTTCGAGTTTTTGATAAGATTTATATTGGGCAAAAACCACATCCGCGGCTTTGCCGGAAAATCTGACTGCTGAGAGGATACTGCTTTTTTCCCTTCTCAAACTTTCTGTATCGGCCTTTACCGGTATATCCATGGTTATCAAAGCCAGTATCTGCAGTAGATGAGACTGCATCATATCCTTCATTGCACCCACCTGATCATAATATCCAACTCTTTGTCCTACATCATTTTTTTCCAGTGCCAAAATAGTTATTCGTGAAATTTCCTGACCCTTAATCATCAGATTAATCACGTTGTTTTCCATACGCAATTTCAGAATACTCTGAATTGGTCGCTTGCCTAAATAATGATCAAGCAAATAAATATCAGACTGATCATAAAAACGACTAATCTCTTTTAATAATTTCTCAGCACTTTTTTCATCTGTCCCAAAAGGTTTTTCCAAAACCAGTTTAATTTTCTTGGCCGATTTTTTGACTGTGGCAGCTAGATTATCAACAATCGGCCCAAACACCACTGGTGGTACAGAGAAATAGGCAATTACTTCACGTGCCTTTCCCTTGGCCATTTTTTTCAAAAAATCATCCAGTGCCCGGAAATCACTTTCCTGATCATATTGGCCGGAAAAATATTCTACTTTTTTCAGTAATTCCTCCAACTTATTCAGCTTCTGTTTGGATCGGTTTTTTACACTGGCTTCAAATTTTTTCAAAAATTCTTCCCGAGGCATGGCCGATCTGCCATAGCCGATAATTTGAAAATTCTCCGGCAATTGATTTTGTACAAACAATTCATACAGAGCAGGGAATAGCATCAATGAAGCCAAATCTCCTGTCGCTCCGAAAATAATGAACTGCTGCAGTTTTTTAGTTGTTTTATTCATACCAATTTTCATGAAATATTCCTTGTTTATCTTTTCTTTCAAAAGTGTGAGCGCCAAAAAAATCTCTCAGCCCTTGAATCAGATTGGCCGGACTTTCTGCATCTCTTACTCCCAAAAAATAATTATAGCCTGAAGCTGCCACCGGGGCTGACACACCAACACGCACGGCCTCCATTACCAATTTTTGTAATTCCCATGAACCATCCAGAGTAATTTGGAAAATTGTTTCATCTTCCAGTACATTGACCAGGGTTTTCCCATTCAGAGCTTTCTGTAAATCAATCAGCAAATTCGATCTGATTATGCATCCACCCTGCCAAATACGACATACTTCAGCCAGATTAACTTCCCATTGAAAATTCTCCGCAGCAACTTTTA
>JADLFY010000111.1 GCA_020849575.1 Candidatus Peregrinibacteria bacterium | reverse complement strand
TGGGATTTCGGTGATGGTTCACCCAAAGCCAACACCAGAACCGCCACTCATCTCTACAAATCAGCGGGACTTTATGAAGTAATTCTCAAAGTAACCGACGAAACCGACAAAACTTCACAATCAGCCCAAAAAATCACTCTTGAAACCCAGGAATCTGCACCAACTGCAATCATTTCTACTGACCCGGGATTGGTTGGAAACGAAAAATCTTTAAATGGACAGGCTCCCTTTGAAGTAAGTTTCGACGCTTCCGGTTCACAGGATCCAGACAAAAATATCGTTGAATATAAATGGGATTTCGATGGCGATAATAAATCCGATGCTGCTGGTACAACTGCCACTTATGTTTACAAAACCCCGGGCAGTTATAATGCTTCATTGACAGCCATTGATGCTGCCGGTAACGAATCCAGCGCTATCCTGGTAATCAAGGTAGCCGCTCAGGATTTAACAGCCAGAGTAATTGCCGATAAAGTAGAAGGTAATGCTCCTCTCACTGTTACTTTTGATGCTTCTTCATCTACTTATCCGGACGGCCAAATCACCAGTTATGAATGGGATTTCGGCGATGGTTCCGCTAAACAGATTGGTGCAGCGCAAATCAGTTACAAATATGAAGCCATTGGCACTTTCACTGCCAAAGTTTTGGCCAAGTCTTCTGATGGCAAAACCAGCTCAGCTGATATTATTATCAATGTACGTCCAATTGCTTTACAGTCATGTTTCACTCCGACTCCTGATCAGGGAGCTGCTCCGCTTACAGTTGAATTTGACCCACGTTGTGCCCAGGGTGCAGTGGCCAAATATCTGTGGGATTTCGGCGATGGTGAAACTTCTAGAATTCGTAAACCTACCCACACTTTTGACAAAGCAGGTTCATACCATGTAACTTTGGAAGTGTCCGACGCTCAGAATGTAGTCAGCGAATTCAGTAAAGACATTCTGGTAACCGGCGCTGTACAATAAACTTATCCAAAACATGAAAGCAAAAACCCGCACCCGCCTGGCAAAAATCTTTGCCGCTCTGGTAGCCTTGCTAATAATTCTCCAGGTTTTCCTGCCACTTTTTAGCAGCAACCAAATTAATGCCAATATGTCCGCGAATCTTAGCAGTCAGGAAGAGCTACCTCCAATAGAGATAACCACCAGCACGGATTCAGCTACAGAATCAACCTCAACCATTGATACATCTCCTGTAAACACTTCTACACCACAAGCTGAGGCCTCAACTCCTACGCCGGCAAATTAGCTTTATTTAAATCTTTTCATCAAAACATTCAGTCCTCCATAAAACAGTACAGGACTGACTTTTTTGTCATTAAGATTCTTCTTCAGGCGATTAAATCTCCAGTTGAAATAATAGACATCTTCATCTGAATAATTCTTGAGCCAGGCATCATGAGTTAATTGCGCAAATCTTCCATATAAATCCAGATCAATTTTCCCTTCAGCTGCTTTGGCCTGGGCCCATTCATCTACGCTGATTAATTTGGGAAGTATCAGCAATTTATTTTTAAAAGCAGCATTGCGGGCCGACAAATTTGCACCCTCAGCAAAATCAATAACCGTCATGGTTAATCCCAGACTGGTATCCATATCGGCATAGTATCCGCGCTCCAGAAATGGCCATAAATAGGGATCAGCGCGTTTCAGTCCACCTTCTGTATATTTGAAATCCAGAACAGCACTTTCATCAAAATCGGCATTAGGGAAAACCTTTAATACAAATCCTTTTTTGAAAGCAGTGGAGAATGAAAAATCAATTTTTGCAGATTCTCTTCCAATGTCATCAAATTCATTGGTCAAAGTTTCGCTTGCAGTGATTCCAATGCCCTTAGCTATAGCCAGCTTTGCCCCAGTCGCCTCTACACTGCCGGTAATTTTTCTCAATGTATCCGGATTACATTTGCTGCCATCGCAACCCATTTCTACCAGTACATAAAAAGGGGATTGTCCCAAAACATCTGTATTGCTGGCTGCATAAGAGATTTGTCCAATCCCTCCGATTGCCAACAAACTAAGCATCATTAATGTTGAAATTTTCTTAATCATTTGAGATTTTTATTTGATTATAGAAATTCTAGCCTGAGCCTTGCTGGTTGACAATGACTTTTTATTTGTTAAATTGTTTGCGCACTCGGGCATTTAAGAAAGCACTACGAAAAAAGCGTAGGGGATTGGCCAAGTGGTAAGGCATCGCCCTTTGGAGGCGACATTCGGGGGTTCGAATCCCTCATCCCCTGCCAATTTTTCTCATCAATAAGAGCATTTGCGTGGCTGGCAACTCTATTTTGTGGTACAATTAAGAGATATTTCGCAAACCAACTTTCCCACATTCCATGTCTTTCTTAAAACTATCATTTGCAAAAAGAAAGTATATCGTAAACAAAGCTAAATTTTTAGTTATTTTAGCTTTAATCCTAATAATTTTAGCCCTTGATTTATTGTTCGTTTTGCCTTGGTCTCTAAGTCGTTTATTCGTATTAAAATTTACAATTCCCAATTTAATTGTTACTCCTATCATTCTGATTGTTTTTATTAGTGGAATTTTGAAAGTATGGAGCTGGTGTGAAAAAAGGATAGATGCAAAGCTCAATAAATTTCATCAAGATTGGGGAAATGCAGAAAAAGGATTTAAGGGAGAGGATTTAATATATGCGGAGCTGCAAAAAATTTTAGACCCGAATTCTTACCATATTTTTCGTAACCTTTCTTTGAAAGGGGAAAAGTGGGACATGGATTTTGTCATTGTAGGCCCGAAAGGTGTTATCCTGCTTGAAGTAAAGAATTATCAGAATACGAAAAACAGTTACACAGCAAAACATCAATTTTACTTCTCAAGAAAAATTTCTGAATGGATACCATCTCGAATTGATTTGCGAGATTTTGTTGGAAATTGTGCTAATCAACTTGAGAAATATCTATTTGAAAATGGAGTAGAAAGGATACATGTTCGTAGGGTAATCCTATATATTAACCCTGATTCAGTAGAAATGAAGGATTATGGCGGAAATCAAAACCATGTTTACATAATTCAGGGATTGAACAGATTACAGCAATATTTAGATAATGTCAGCGATGACTCTGATATGAACCCTAATCTTTTTAACAAATTAATTAACATTTTAAACAGTACTGCATAGTATGCAATATCGCATATTTCTGTTCGTGGTATTAATTTAGTGATTGATTTGTCTGAACCCCAACGCCCGTTCTAACAGCTATTTTGTCGATTCAACTCTGGCCCAGACGGCCTTGCCCTTTTTTAGTATTACAATCAGGAAATAGGCTTTTATCCAGGCCAGTATTCTGAAAAATAAAAGCAGGATAAGCCATATCCATTGTTTGAAATTCTTGGGATAGGAGAAAATCACCTTAAGTCCATCCGAGCTTTCCTGAAAAAGCGAGCGGGTTTTAACTTTCATAGCCTGTTTGATCTGATAGCTGCCGCCGAGTGTTCTGACTTTCTGTTTTAGCCAGTCGGAAATGGTTTGCGGATATTTGATACCAACTTCAGCATTTTCCACATAAACAAAATCAAGTTTTTGAGCTATGGCAAAATAGGTCAGATATTCATCTTCCGTAACCAGATTTTCATCCAATTGAATTTTTTTGAAATTTTTATAATTCATACCCCACAGATATCCGCTAATCAGGAAAGGTTTTTTGTCTGCAAAAGACTTTCTGCGCATTTTATTTACAATATCAAAAAGCGTTTTTCCCCACCAATTAAGCATATTATCCCGCTCACCAACAATTACCGGTCTCCCTGTAGCAATAGTATTGGCAGTTAATTTTTCAGCCAGAGCTTTAATAGATTTATCTGATAAAGTCACGTCACCATCAGTAAACATTGCTATATCTCCGCTGCACTGTTTTATGGCTATATTCAAGGCAGCCGGTTTCCCTTTATTTTCATCTTTCAGGACAACCACACCTGTATGTTTGTCTGTATAGGATTTAGCTACCTTCAGTGTGCCATCATCAGGAGCAATAACCAAAATTTCTCCTTCAGGTATGGCTTTAATGACAGATTCAATTACCGCACCAATAGTTTTCTCCTCTTTATAGGCCGTGATTATCAGAGTGATTTTTTCTTTCATCTTCAGTGATTATTCAGCTCCACTGTAAATTAAACGCCTCAGAAAAGACAATCAAAATTAAATTCACTTTATCTATATGGATGATGTTTCTCCTCTTCTCTCTCAATAAATTCCATGGCCATTTTGAAATTTAATTGGCCAAATTCCAGATCTTTGTGGCGGGAAGCAAAATCCATAAGTAAATCAATTCTCTGATCGTGATCAATAATAAATTTCTTTGGCATCGGTTTAAGCAGATTAAGGAAGGCATGAATGGTTTTGGAGTCCTGTGTCAGCAAATCATGAAGTATTTTATTTCGCAATTCCCGGGATAGGCCTCGCATAAAATCCAAATGTCCATGGGCACTAATAATTTCTCGGGCTGATTGGCTATTACCATGAAATATCCTGGTTAGAAGTTCTATGATTATTGGCCAATCTCTGTCAAAAGCATACATGACACTTCTCAGATCATAAGCCCCTTCCAGCATCCTGTTATGGGCAGGTTGTCTGTTTATTTTCTCCAGGTAATCTCTAAAATCCTCCCAAAGCTGCCAATCCGCATACAGATTGTGGCTCATATAGTCCATCATGTCATGGTATGTCCCCATCTGCTCTTCCATTCGCGATCCACTATGGGCTCTCTCAAAAACTGTCTCTTCACTATTCACTGCAGCTTCCATTTTTTCCTGCAATTTTCGCAAAAGTTTACGACAGCTATTTTTAGTTTCTTCCAATTCCAACTGCTTTTCCTTGGGTAATTCGGGCCAGGATGGTCTATCATCTTCTGTCAGCCACTTGATGGCATTATGAAAAGCTGTTCTAATCCTTCCAGGCTTTCCGCCATCAATTACTACTGTAAGTTGCACATTTTCTGTCTTTTCCAGATTTTTACCAATTTTTCAGGATACTTTTTCCTTCATAATATTAAATAAAATTGAAAGTAATTCTCCTTATTCCTGAAAATCATTCTATCTTCAAATTATAGCGCAAATATCGAATTTTATCAATATTTTGGCAGCCCTCGGCCCTTTTTGGCTATTAATTTCCTTGCTGATCAATACTTGAAAAGTCTAATTTAGAGCAATAAATTTTATAAAAATATCACTATTACAACAATTATCTTAAACAATAAAGTCTTGTACTTTGACAAGCGCAGGGCATTTTCTACTATTATAGCAGCTTACGCTTTTGCTTACTTCTTTATCATCAAACAAGGAGGTGACAAACTAGGCAGAACAGCCTAACTCTCATGTTAACGGAAAGGCGAAAAAATAAGTGCGAATTAGCGGAAACGGAGTGGTTTTGTGTAAAGGGCTCAGCCGTGAGCCCGGCCCTCATCCCAATCACGATCAAAAGGAGGTGCAAAAAGAAGCCAGAAAGCTCGTTCTTCTTCAGGGTGGCCAACCGGGACAGGTAACTCACCGTCCCAAAGGTCGCTGCGGCTCTGCCAAGTCCAGGGGCGGGAAGTACCTTACCCGTTCTGACAAGCAGGCCGCTAGCTGTGATGCCGAAATCATCCAATTTCAGCGTTACGGCTACGAACACGAAGACTTGCGGGCTGATCCGACCATCACCACCGAAGGCGATGTCGCCCCGGTGGAGCAGGCAACTGGTGGAGTTCAGGTGTCCGTACCTGAGCCTGAAAAACCCTACATCTGGTCTGAAGCTGACTTCACCGAAAAGGCTCTCGCCCAACATCCGAAGCAAGTTCATTCAACCACGCAAGCGGTCGAATCGTTCCTGTACCGGAGGAAGGCAGAAGAGTTGAGCCATCGTCGAACCATCGACCGGCTCACTCGACCCGGGGCAAACACGCCCGGAGTCATGAAGAGCAGCCATTACGGTGGCAAAGCCGGCGGCCGAGGTGTAGGCTCCAAGCAGAAGCGCTGATCGCACGCTACCCCCACCCCGCGCGCAGTGCGCGGGGTGGGGCCTTCTACTATTTGTCTACTCTTTTTAAAATTGGTCCGCCTTTTTCATCTATACCAGTAACCTGAAAGAAATAAGGTTTACCGGTTTCCAATTCCAGTTCAGGAATTTTTTCATCGGAAATATTTTCAATCATTTTAATCATTGCTCTATTGGAATTTCCATGAGCTACCACCACCAGATTTTTTCCTGCTGCCAAAGAGGGGAGAATACAATTTTCCAAAACCGGTCTGACTCTGTCTACTGTATCTTTTAGTGATTCACCATTGGGTGGACGTACATCATAACTTCTTCTCCACAAATGTACCTGTTCATCCCCAAATTTCTTGGCCGTCTCTGCTTTATTTAAACCCTGCAAATCGCCATAATGACGTTCATTTAAAGCTTGTGTTTTGACCACTGGGGCTTTCCAACCGGTTTCAGCTACCATCAAATCCAGGGTATCCCAGGCCCTCTTCAGTACCGAAGTCCACAGCACATCGCAGGGATATTTAGCCAGCATTTTACCGGCAGCTGTAGCCTCAGCCCGTCCCTGTTCAGAAAGTTCAACATCAGTCCAGCCGGTAAATAGATTTTCCAGATTCCATACAGATTGACCGTGTCTTACCAGTATCAAATAATTATTCATAAATTTAAGTTAAACTATGTGTTTTCGGCGCCTTCGCTTTGCTCGGCGCCTCTTTACTTACAACTTCTTTATACCATGGACAGGTCTTGATCAGCGAACAACGTCCACAAATTGGCTTGGGAGCTTTACAGACATCTCTTCCCAAAAAAATTAACAGATGCGACAACTCTCCCCATTCATTCCTTGGGATTATTTCCATTAAATCCTTTTCAATTTTGACCGGCAAAATCTCCTCAGTCCAGCCCAATCTAAAAGCAATTCTCCCCACCTGCGTGTCCACCACCACACCTTCATTTTTTCCAAAAGCATTCCACAAAACCACATTGGCAGTTTTGCGTGCAGCACCTGGAATAGTCAGTAAATCTCTCATCGTATCAGGTACTTCTCCTCCAAATTCAGCAACAATCCGGTTCGCGGCAGCTTTGATATTTTTGGCCTTATTTCTATAAAATCCCGTCGAACGAATCATCGTTTCCAATTCTTGCAAATCTGCTTTAGCCATTTTTTCGGCATCAGGAAATCTGGCAAATAAAGCAGGAGTAACCATATTTACACGTTTATCCGTACATTGCGCACTCAAAATAGTAGCCACCAATAACTGAAAAGGTGAACTATGATCCAATTCACAATGGGCATTTGGATAACGCTCCCGTAAAGTCTGCAAAGTTTGCTTCAGTCGTTTCCTGGCTTCCAGACGGGACTTTTTTGTCAACTTGTAACTTTGTTTTGCTTTGGCCATAATTGTCTCAACTATAACAAATCGATGTCCAAACCAAAACTCAAATTATTAATATTACTTAATTTTACCTGGAGTATTCTGGGTTTCTTTGCCGATTATAACTGGCTTGCTGAGGTGCCTGTTTGGTTAATTCCTTTGACCTGTATTTGTTCATTATATCCACCACTTCTGACTATCTGGTATCTGCTTAAATATTATGGCAAAACCACCCCCAACTGGTTTACTTTCTGGGTGGTACTTGGCACTGCCAGCTACGGCTTTATTGCCCAAATTTATTTCCCGCTTTTAATGTCCTGGAAAGGTGTCAATTTTCATGACATTGGCTCAATGTTCTGGGTGGCAGTTTACGGATTTCAATCAATTTTACTTTTCCGCTATTTGAAACCTCTCAAACCGTCTGACCTCGCCCCAGCCTTAATCTATCTGTTTACAGCGGACGCTTTCCATTACTTCTATCCCACTTTTGTCGATTTTATTTTGCCAAATTACCCCAATTGGTTAAAGTTAACCACTGGTTTAACCGCTATCACTGTTCAAATCATTTTCGCGCTCCTAATTGTTTATCTCCTCCGACGTCGGGCTGGCCGCAGTAGCTGAAACTTCATTGTTTTTTACCCTCACTTTCGCCGGTAAGCGTCGCACTTTTTGTCTGTCGCCCAAAGCCTTGGCCAGATATTTCTCAGGGATTGTATCCAGTGGCAAATAGGCCAGACTCAGATAGTCCAAAGGATCAACATGAACCCCATCTTTAAACACTTCAAAATGTAAATGTGGTCCAGTGGTATAAAGTCCTGCTCCCTTTGTACCTGGTGTAGCTCCACTCAAACCAATCACATCGCCGGTTTGCACTGCTTCACCTTCCTTGACCAGAATTTCGGTCACATGCCCGTACAAAGTCATAAACCCTCCGGAATGGGCCAGAATAATATAGCTGTAACCATAACCATTGTCCTTGGCTTTATAAACAATACCATCAGCCGGAGCTCTGATCGGAGTATTCTGATAGGCTCTGATATCAATGGCATTATGCTGCATGCCAAACACTTTCACATAAGAGGATTCGTGATAATAGGCCGATACACCTCTGGCCGGATTTACTGGCCAGAATGGCTGAAATTCCTCATTGCTTCCACTAAGCAACATATCTAGCAGTTTTTTATTATCACCTGTTTCCAAAAGTCCCTTAAAGTCATCCGGATTAAAATCTTTGCCCAGTTCTTTCATTCTCTTTTGTACAAAAGCCAGATTTTTACGCAAAGTATCAATTTGCATCAACACATCCTGTTGTTGCATTTTGCTTCTTTCCAATAATTCTTCATATAAACTTTGTTGTCCTTTAGTCTGCTCAAGGAGATCCAGCTTGGCTTGTTTTTTCACTTCCAATTCCTTTTTCTCATCGGAAAGTTTTTGATGCATCAGAATTAAATTCACTTTCTTCACTTCCAGAATTTTCTGATCATATTCCTGCTCTTCTACTAGCGATTCCAATTTCTCGAAAATTTCTCTTC
>JADLFY010000110.1 GCA_020849575.1 Candidatus Peregrinibacteria bacterium | reverse complement strand
TAACCTAATCTGTTCGTCCAAATAGTCGGATGAACAGCTAACTCACCCTTTTAAACACACCAAAAAAAGCCCGGGCCTTCGCCCGGGCTTTTAATTTCCTTATTTCTTTTTACCAAGAGCATCTCCTACCGCTTCTACGGCGCGTAATACTTCCAGAGGCATCATCCAGACTGTTGTATTGGATTGATCAGAGGAAATATCATTAATTGACTGTAAGGTTCTCAAATGGAGAGCACCAGGGCTGGAAGCCATGGTATGAGCAGCTTTAGCTACACTTTCAGCAGCCACTACTTCACCTTCTGCACGGATAATGGCAGCCTTTCTTTCACGTTCAGCTTCAGCCACTTTGGCAATTGTTCTCTTCAAATCAGCTGGGATAATAATATCTTTCAAATCCACATCATCAACCTTAATTCCCCATGGATCAGTCGCTTCATCCACAATTTTTTGAATTTGTTCAGAAATTGAACTTCTGTCTCTGAGTAATTCTTCCAAAGTCACAGAACCAACCACGTTTCTCATCGTAATCTGGGCCAATTGGCTTACTGCATAGTAGAAATTTTCTACTTCCAAAATAGCTTTTTGTGGATCAGAAACCTTATAGTAAATAACAGCATTAATACCTGCTGGGATATTGTCCTTGGTAATGGCTTCCTGCTCAGGAACATCCACTGTTTTGATACGAATATCTACTTTATGCATGGATTGAAAAATCGGCAAAATGATTGTCCAGCCTGGACCACGCATTGAGCTGAACTTACCCATAGTTAACACGATACCTCTTTCGTATTGATTTACCTGTCTTACAAAAGAGAAGAAAACTATTACAACAACTATTATCAGAAAAATTTCCATAGTGAATTTTATAAAAAATAAACCTCCCGCTGATTATGGACTAGCAGCCATTAATCCCCAAGCCTTTGCAGTTGAAGAAAAGCCGATTTTTTGGTATAATTTACAGATAACTTTAAAAGCCGACCATGTCTGTACTCAATCACATCCTCGGAATTCCTACAGCATTAGCCCAGGTAAGCAACAGCGCAGTCAATCAAACTGCTCAGGGAACTACCGACGAGTTTTCCAAATTAATTGCCAATTTCCTGGCCGCCATTCCTCTTTGGATTGCCGCCATCATCGTAGGCATTATCAGTTATGTGATTGCCTTGATGGTTAAGCGTAGCATTGAGACAAAAATGGCTGAAAAGGGGATCGAAGAAGAACATAAGGAAGTTCAAATCGTCGCCGGCCGCTCCGCCTATTTCATCGTTATCATCATTGGTATTACCGTTTCACTGAGCATAGTCGGTATCGATCTCAAACCCATCGTCGCGGCCGGCGCCTTCGGCCTCGGTTTTGCTTTGCAGGACATCATCATGAATACCATTTCCGGTATGTTAATTTTGGCTTCCCGCCATTACACCATTGGTGATGTAATCAAAGTAGGAAGTGTTGTAGGTAGAATTATGGAAATCCAAACCCGTGCCACCATCATCAAAGCTTTTGACGGTACCAAAGTAATTGTTCCCAATGCGGAACTATTCAAAAATGTTGTTATCAGCAAAACCTCCAACCCTTACAGAAAACTTAGTTTCATTCAGGGGGTGGGGTATTATCAGGATTTAAAGCAGGTTATGGATTTAACCCTGGCTGTCGTCAAAAACATCCCTGGCGTCTTGGCCAAACCCAAGCCCAGTGTAATTTTCCTGGAATGGGATGACAGTTATATTTTATTCAAAATCAATGTCTGGATCGATTCCAAGGGTGGCAAAATGATTAAAGTTAAAAATCGTGTGATGATGGATATTACCACTGCCTCTGACGAGGCCGGTATCGATGTTCCATACCCAATTCAAACTATTCAATTGGGCCAGGATAATGATTACGCTGCTCCGGAAGATGAAGTTGCTCAAAAAATTATTGACATCAAAAAACGTCTGGCCGAGGGCAAAGCTGCCAAAGTTCAATTTCCTGCGGCTGCCAGTATTTTGGCTCCCCAGGTTGCTGCTCAGACTCCGATCGAATCTACACCATCCATTACTGAAAAACCTCAACAACCAGTTCTTCCAACTGCTCTGGAAACAACTCCCAATAGCCCTGGCCAAAATTGGCTTCAACAGGCTCTAAGCCAACAGGTTGCTGCTACCCAAAATCAGTCTGTCCAATCCGTCCCTCAGACACCAGCTATCGACACCACTGCCCAGACTTCCACTGAAACTCCCGTAACAGTTGCACCTCAAGTTCAAACCCCAGCCGAAACTCCCGCGCCAGCTTCACCTGAACCGTCAGCACCATCTCCAACCCCACTTCCAACTGAAAACCCTGTACCAGTTAGCCCGGTAACTCCTGTCACTCCATCTCCTGAGCAAAATCCTACTGCATCGGTTTAAAGTGCTTGTGCGGATTTCTTCTCCCCAAATGTAAGAACTGATAAATCGCCGCGTCTTTTACATGTTGCCTCAATGTCCATTTTTGGAAAAAAGCCTTAAATCCTCCTTCACTCGCCCGACGTCCATCAGCATGTACCACCACTTCCGGATTATAAACCACCTTATAGCCTTTTTCCCAGCATTTAAAGCATAAATCCGGGTCAGACATAAAGATAAAATAAGCTTTATTCAAACCGCCCAGTTTTTCCCAAACCGTTCTTCTCACTATCCAGAAAGAAGACTGTAGCCAATCCACTGGTTGAATCAAATCGTAATCGAGGTGCTGCATTTCATCATGAGCTACCCATTTATTGATCAGAGGCATTTTGCGCAAAAAAGTGCGTCGTGCCACTTGTAAAAAGAAATTAGGAAAAGCTCTCACAGTCATGGCCACTTGCCCGGTATCATCATTAATCTGCTTTGGCCCCATAATGCCAATCTCCGGATGTTTCTCCATATAATCAACCATTTTCTGAAGTGTCAGAGCATCATCCCAAACAATATCCGGATTAACAATCAGCAAAAATTCTCCTTTGGCTTTTTCCACTCCCTGATTATTGGCCCGTATATAGCCGGTATTTTTTTCATTTATATAAACCTGTACATTAGCGTATTTCTTGAGGCTATTGAGTTTTTCGGCATTTTCCGGAAGACAGGAATTGTCCACAATAATAATTTCATATTCAAAATCCGTCTGCTGTTTTTGAATGCTCTCCACATTTTCACAAACACGCTTACTTTTTCGGAAATCCAGAATGACAATCGATGCTTTGATCTGATTATTTGGCATTAGCACTTTGATTTAATTTATCCATCATCTGAGTGCGATCATTACGTATTTTAGCAAGGTTTTCTTTAATCACCAAGCCGCCTTTTGAGCCGGTCACATAACTATTTTCTTCTATATCTTCTCCAATGGTTAAACCAGCTCCAATCATTGAATTCTGGCCAATTTTAATTCCCGGCATCAGACTGGTATTCACACCAATCCGCACATCATTACCACAAAACAGACCGATTTTCTGGTGTCCAGTATTAACTTTTACACCTTTAATTGTGACCGCCACGTCTTTTTCATCCAGGCGTAAATTCCCAGTCACAGCACCAGCCCCAAAAGAAACATTATTTCCAATCACACTGTCTCCCAGATAATATGAATGTGTCCAAACCTGCTCACCCAAATAGCTTCTGGCAATCTCAGTATTGTATCCGGCTACACAACCATCGCCCAAAAAACTCTCCCGCACCAGCGCATTATTGGCAACTACAGCGCCCTTACCCAGATAGACCGGTCCAACCACCGTTGAGTGATCAAAAATCTTTACTCCTTCTTCAATAATCACATCCCCTCTGATTACGGCCGACTCAGCTTTTACCAGATCAGCCGCAATGATAGCTGTTCCCGCCGTAAGGCCAGCCTGCTTACCGCGCCAGCGTAATTCTTTTTCAAACAGCATTTTGGCAGCCTCATAAATATGCCAGGGAAATTTAATGGCCTGCCATTTCCCGCTATAATGAGCCACTTTAATCGTTTTACCTGCTTTAATCATATTGTCCAAAGCTGTCTCATAAATATCGTCAGTTTCCGAACGTGCTTCACTGACAAACTTCAGCAAAATTTCTGCCGATGGATGAAAATGGGCAACAATATTAATCAAATCAGAAGGCTCATTCCCAGGGCCCGGTTTTTCCACAATTTTTTGCAATTCATTCTTGGCATTAATCATCAGATAACCACCCGGAAAATAATTACTGACTTTTTGCCCAACAATTACACTACATCCGGGGTTTTGCTCAGCGGTATTTAGTAGGCCCGTATAGGCAGTTAACTCCAACACATCATTTGAACTGACAATCAAAACACCTTCATCTTTTCCACTAGCCGTAAAATATTTTTCCAATTTAATGCTTTTCAAAGCACCCGCGCTACCATCATCTATTTGCTGAACTCCCACATCCACTAGCCCACCAATTTGCTCGGTAAACAAAGTGGCTTCAGTCTTAATTGTTTCTACATTGCTGGGCGAACCAATAATCAAAAAATCCCTTCCTCCAGCCTCAAACAGAATTTCCAGCTGATGCCGTATCAGTGTTTTTCCACAAAATTTCAGCAGCGGTTTTTCATAAAAAGGTTTAATCCTTTCACTTTTCCCACCCGCTAAAAGTACAATTTTCATGTGTTTTAAATTACTAAAGTATCTGGGTAAACAGCAGGAAAAGCAGACCAGCCGCAATCCTGTAATAGGCAAATATGGCCAAAGTATGTTTACGCAAATAATTCATCAAAAAGCTTATGGCAGCCCATCCAGCTATAAACGAAGTCCCAATCCCCACTACCAGAATATCCACGGGTGGCATGGAATAATCTCCCTTAATCACTTTAAGTACGGCATACGCGGTAGCCGCCACCATGGCAATTGAACCAAGTAAAAAAGAAAATCTGGCTGCCTTGGCCCTGTCAATTCCCATCAATAAACCGGCTGTAATAGTCGATCCGGATCTGGAAACACCCGGAACCAAAGCCAAAGTTTGGGCCAAACCAATTCCCAAGCCTTCTT
>JADLFY010000109.1 GCA_020849575.1 Candidatus Peregrinibacteria bacterium | reverse complement strand
TTCCGGCCAGCTTATCTGTGGTTTGGGCAAATTTCCCTTTCAAAACAAATTCAGCTGCCTGGGCATTGGCGGACCTGAACATATCCACATTCTTGGCATCTTCTACCCTGGCAGCCGCCTTAATTGAAGCATAGTGATTGGCTTCTTCATTGTAAACTACCGGATTTATACCTCTGTTTTCACAATATTCCACACGCAGCAATCTCTGTAACAATACAAAAGGAGTTAATTTAATTTTGGCTGGTGTTGCCGGTGCCACGGCTCCGTCCATTGGCACATCATGCTGTAAAATCATTTCCAGATCATCAAACATTTTTAGTGAAGCCAAAGCTTCATCACCACCGTGCTTATTTTTCTCACTTTCAAACTGCTTTCTGACTTGAGATATCAAAGCCGTTCCTTCAGGATTCCCTTCCAACTTGAATAAACTCCCGGGTATCAGCATTTCATGAAATTTTTTCATTAAGTCCTGTACTTGAGGGATGGTATTGGCCAGCATGTCGTCCCAGAATTTTCTCAAATCCGTATGATCGAAGACTTTCATAATCCCAAATTTGGCTGCTTGTCTCTGATTTTGATCATGCAGCATCAGTAAATCCAAAAAAGCGATATTTTCATGAATCTGTACGGCATTGGTAATGCTCCATTTGCGGATTTCCCGTAATTTGCTGTAACTGATTCTGGTAAACTGATCAATTACATCATCGACCAGAGCACCTGGGGTTAAACCCATTAGATTAATTAGATCGGCATATTGTAAAGGCTCATGCAAAGATAATTCTTCCAGAAAATCTCTCATTCGCTCCGCCACAAAAAGTTTTCTATCCGCCAATTTTTTACTTGGTCCAAGACGTTCTTCTTTTTCTAGAATAACTTCATCTTTTCCACCAAATGAAGCCAAAATCTTTTTGGCCATTTTTTTAATTCCACTCTTCTTGGGTGTAATTAACCTGCCATTAATTGAATGACGATAATTCTTACTATCTTCTCCATTACTGGTATCATAAATCTCATTTCCGGCTATGGCCTTATAAAGTTCACTATCAACTCTTTCTTCAATTACGGCATCCATCGCTCCCTGATATTTTGTGTCCAGCACATTGGAAACTTTTGTTCCAATACATGTCTGCAGAGTTGAGACGGTTTTTGCTCTTTCCAATTCTTCCGCATAAAATTCACGATTTTCATCTTCTACTTCATGCAATGCTCTTTCCAGATTTTCTTCAGCAGCTGACAGGGTCTGATGGGTTTTCAGATGTGCGCCTTTTGATGATGGTTTTGGCATAACTTTTTTAGGGCAAAAATTTATCTCATTATTATACCATTTTTAGCAGTTGAAATAAAGGCTTTCATACGCTAAGATGGCCTGGACTTCCGAAAGGAAAAATTTCTTTAATTTTACAATCCGAAAAGTTTATGAATATTACCAAATCTGCAGTAAATAAAGCTGAAATCACCATGACCGTTGAATTGACTGAAATGGAAATGGAAAAATACTATCAAATGGCTTTGGAAAAGCTTTCCAAGCAGGTTAACGTCAAAGGTTTTCGTCCAGGAAAAGTACCAAAAGATGTTGCTGAATCCCAGCTTGAGCCGGGTTATGTAAGGGCTCATGCCATCGACATGGCTGTTCCTCCAACTTCTGTTGACGCTATCAAGCAGGAGGGGATTGAACCCGTTGCTCGCCCCCAAATCAAGGTTTTGGCTGACAACCCGCTCAAATATGAAGCTATTATTCCCGTTTATCCGGAAGTAAAAATTAAGGATTACAAAAAAGTAACTATAACCAAATCCCAGGCCAATGTGACTGAGGAAGAAATGGACAGTGAAATCAAGAAATTCCAGACCTATCACGCTGTTTATCAGGACGTCGACAGAGCAGCGGAACTGGGAGACAGAGTAGAAATAGATTTTGATGGTTTTGATGAAACAGGAGTCCCACTGGAAGGTACCAATAGCAAAAATCATCCTTTAATTCTTGGTGATAATAGTCTTGTTCCAGGTTTTGAAGAACAGCTGGTCGGCATGAAAAAAAGTGAAGAAAAAGAGATTTCAGTTACTTTTCCCAAAGACTATTTTCACAAACCGTTTCAGGGCAAAGTTGTCAAATTCAAGGTAAAAGTAAATCGCATTGAAAAGAGAGATTTACCCGGTCTGGATGCTGAATTTATCAAGAAAGTAACAGGCAAGGAAATGTCTGAAGCTGATTTCCGCAAAGAACTGAAGGAAAACCTTCAGAAAAGCAAAGAAATGGATGTCCAAAATAAATTGGAAGGAGAATTCCTTGATCAGATTTTGGCTAAGACAGAGGTGGAATTATCCCACACTCTGATTGACGAAGAAATTGCCTATATGATGGAAGAACAAAAAGATCATTTGGCCAGCAAAGGAATTAACTGGGATGACTATCTCAGTGCCACCAAAAAAACTGAAAAAGATTTCCACGACGATAACCATCAGGAAGCCGAAAAAAGACTTAAGGTCAGATTTGCTATTCAGGAACTTTATAAGCTGGAAAAAATCGAAGTTAGCGATGCTGAAGTAGAGGCCGCTTTCCAGGATGAAATGAAAATACTTGCCAGTATGAATTATGAGCCTAAAATAGAAGAGCAGGAAATGCTTAAAAAACGTTTAACCAACAAACTCAAGTTCGAAAAGCTTTTAGGGCTTTTCCAAAAATAAAACCTCATAACTATGAAACAATTCCTACTTAGTGCCACCATCCTGGTCTTTGTCCTGATTATCATTGTTTTTTTCCAAAATCTGGCCAATACAGTAGATGGTTTATGGATATTGTTATACCAATTTGACCAGCAAACCAGCGCTTCTCTGGGCGTCATAGTTTTATGTGGACTTGGCTTTTTGGCCGGGGCTTTATCTACCTGTCTGGCTATCAGTATTGTTAACGAAGGCAAAGACGAAGAAGCTCCGGGTGGTAGTAGTTGGTAATTTCCCTTTACAATACGCAACTTTATTTGCTTGCAGTCTGAATTAAAAAGTTATACATTTCCGGTGCTTGTATAAAAGTTGTATTCAACAATGCTCAAGAGGCTTTTTACCTCTACTACCAGGGTCAAATTACTGACAATTTTTCTGCTCAATCCTGAGCGGGAATTTTTTATTCGTGAATTAACCCGTGAATTGGGTGAACAAATTAATTCAATTCGTCGTGAATTGGACAATCTGAAAAAGCTTGGTTTACTCAAGACACACGACAAAAATCGCAAAAAATTTTATACAGTGAACAAAAATTTTCTACTCTTTTCCGAGCTCAAAACAATTGTTCTCAAAGGCATTAGCAATAAAGATGAAATTACCAAAAAAATCTCTTCTTTTGGAGAAGTTGATGTTTTGATCATGTCAGGTTTGTTTGTGAATAAAGACTCATTGATTGATCTTTTGATAGTGGGCAGCTTAGATAAAGAAAAACTGGAAGATTACCTTAATTCCGAGCTGGACACTTCACGCCCAATCCGTTTCAGCATTATGACCCGTGAAGATTATCTTTATCGACGTCAGTGTCACGATAAATTTCTTTCTGATCTGATCGACAATTCAGACAATATTATCACCATTAATAATCTCTAAAAATTGCTTGCATTTTTATTGGTAATTGCCTAATATCACTGCGCTTATCTCTG
The DNA here is from genome assembly GCA_020849575.1 of Candidatus Peregrinibacteria bacterium. Lineage (GTDB taxonomy): Bacteria > Patescibacteriota > Gracilibacteria > UBA1369 > UBA1369 > JADLFY01. The sequence goes on along the minus strand of JADLFY010000109.1, from coordinate 2,281 downwards.
CATCTATTTAAATTATGACTCACTTATTAGTACAAAAGGTTGAACGCGCGAACCTAAAGAAACTGCCGGAAATCCGCCCAGGTTATACTGTGCGTGTACATCAGAAAATTAAGGAAGGTGAAAAGGAAAGAGTACAAATTTATGAAGGGCTTGTTATTGCTATGAATCACGGACACGGCGCCAGTAAAACCATGATGGTTCGTAAACTGGTTGAAGGTATTGGTGTAGAAAAAATCTTCCCACTTCACTCACCAAATATTGAAAAAATTGAAGTAGTTAAAATTGGTAAAGTACGCCGATCCAAACTTTTCTACATGAGAAATGTTAGCGGTAAAGCTGCCAGACTCAAAGAAGTATTGGTTAGCAAAGCCAATCAAACTGTAGCTGAAGAACCTCAACCTGCTGCACCAGAAGAAGTAAAAACTGAAGCTGCTCCAGAAGTAACTACTAATGAAACTTCTGCAGAAGCAACTTCTGAGGCAACAGAAAACAATGCCTAATTAACTGAATTGCTCAATTCGCAAACCAAAGTTAAATCAAAAAATTCTCTAGAACTCTCTGACAAAATCATTATTGCCGGTTTGGATGAAGTAGGCCGTGGCCCTTGGGCAGGGCCTATTGTTGCTTGTGTATATGTAGAAATGAGTCCGGTTACTGATGTCAAAATCAGTGATTCCAAGAAATTAAATGAAGCCCAGCGTGAAGAAGCCTATGCAGCTTTAATTAAAGCAGGGGAATATGGAATAGGTTACACCACTCCCGCCGAAATTGATCAACTTGGTCTGTCCAGAGCCAATCGTCTGGCTTTTCAAAGAGCCATTTCAGATTTGAAAATCCGTCCAGACCTGATTTTGATAGATGGAAAAGACAAAATAGATCGTCGTACTACGCTTAATATTCCTTTCAAAACTTTCATTAAGGGGGATTTAAATATTCGTGCCATTTCCTGTGCTTCTATTATAGCCAAAGTTACTCGTGACCGTTTAATGAGTAAAATGGCCAAAAAATACCCCAAATATGCTTTTGAAGATCACAAGGGGTATGGCACTCCACTGCACAAAAAATTACTCAAAGAACATGGGGCTTGTGAAATTCATCGAAAAAGTTTCAAACCGGTTCAGGCCTTACTCCAGACTAGTTTGATTGAAGAGTTAATCTAAATAAAATTCAGCAAAAGCTCTCAAATAAAAACCCCAAAAAAAACAGAGCGCACCCAAGAAAGACCTGAAAAAGCTCCGTGGATATAAATTTGGACACTTCAAAATAGGGTATTATAAAAAAGGGAAAAGACTTCAAACCTGGAAATTAAAAATGGAAAGAATCGCTGGGCGGCGGCGTGTTCGAGCTAGGCTCTAAAACACGCCGCCGCCAACCGGGGCATCACTTCACCTTGACGGTGAAGGCTACCTCGGAGCCTCCCACGCTCCACTTGGCGGAGCGGCTTTCGCCGCTCTTCATGCCGAGCTCGTGTGGCGCGAACCACACGACGCAGACGGGACCCGGGCGGGCGATCAGGCTCTCGACCTTGGAGTCGGAGCAGTCGCTCTTCGCCTCGAAGTTGTAGAGGGGAAGCATCCTGTCCTCCTCCGTCTGGATGGTCTCGCCGCCGCTCAGCTTGAGCGGTACTCCGTTGATCTCGGCGTAGAAGCCGGGCAGGGGAGCCTCTTTGGGCACCCCGGGAACGTAGACGACGCCGGCGGTCGGAGGCGGAACGGGAGGAGGAGGCTGAGTTGCAGCCTCCGGAGGCTGGTCGGCGGGAGTCGCGGGTGGAACCGCGTCCTTGGCACAACCAGTGAAGACGAACGAGGCCACCATGAAGGTGACGGTCAGCGCGTAGTTTCGCATGGGGGAATCTCCTTGTTTGAAGTCTCAATGATCGCTGGCCACCCCGGCCAAAAGACCAGAGAGACTAGACCTGCCCAGCATAAACATATTTTTGACAAAAGTCAATAATATTGTATTGAATCAACTTAAGAGATGTCCAGTTAGCCTTCTGTAATTAAAATAACTTCTTCAAAAGTTTTTCGTGATCAAAAAATTTATAGGTATTTTTTAATTTTTCTTTTTCCAGATTAATTGCCACGTCTTTTTCTACCAGCAGTAAATTTTTTACCATTTTTTTCAAATCGTCCAAATTTAACTTCTGATAATCCAGCACAAAATCTTTCATACCTACAGTAGCATCAAAATCCTTAACTTTTTTTGAATAGGACAAAGCTATAAAAGGAGTTTTGCTTAACACGGCTAATATTACTGAGTGCAAACGCATTCCAATTACCAG
>JADLFY010000108.1 GCA_020849575.1 Candidatus Peregrinibacteria bacterium | reverse complement strand
CCAGTGATTCCAACTTCTCAAAAATTTCTCTTCCTTCTTTTTCCAAAACTTCACTATATTTCAGGGCACGCAATTTTTCACTGGTTGTATCACTGTCCAAAATTAATTTTATTGTACTGATTTCTCCTTCATCATTGCTTAAATTTTGAAAATCATTGCTGTCCTTAAAAATAGCACGCAAATACTCCATAATCATTTTTTTCTGAAAAGATATTTCGATCTTTTTCTGTTCAATCTGATAGGCGAGTGTGTCTACATCACTTTGTTTTTTTTCAATTTGCGCTTCCACATTGGCAATCAAAGTCTCAGAAGCATTGATCTGTTTATCCAGGTTTTCCAGCTGTTCATTCAGACTGCCAATTTTATCTTCGGTCTGAGCAATCTTATCTTGAGTATCAGCAATATTCTTATTAATAGACATCAAATCATCCTGAGAAACGTCGATTTCCGCCTTCAATCTGTCCAGAAATTTCGTTGTTTTGCCCTGTCTAAGCAGCTCTTCAGCAGAAATTTGGCTTGGGACAGCACTATTTTCTGTTTGCTGAGCCAAGATTAAGAGGCCTTTCATTGGTAAAAGCAAAGCCGCCAATAGTACTATGGTCAAAAATGTCTTATACAACCTATTTTTATGGGGATTTTTGGTCACAAATCACCTGTTAAATCCTTATATTATACCAAAAAATCAACTTTTAAACAATGCTCCAGGGGCTTAAATCCAACAAAAATCGGCATTTTTTCTTGCCTAAATCTGCAAAAAATTGTAACTTGCAATCGATCTAAATCTTGTTTAATATCTCAGCGCTCTAAATAGCAGTTAATCCATATTTTAAAACACTATGGCACATAAAAAAGCCGCAGGTTCTACCAAAAACGGTCGAGATTCAGTCGCTAAGCGACTTGGTGTCAAAATTTACGGCGGACAAGTCGTAAAGGCCGGAAATATCATTATTAGACAACGTGGTACTCAGTATTTCCCTGGAGAAAACACCTCTATGGGCAAAGACCACACTATTTTTGCTCTTACTGATGGAGTTGTTAGCTTTACTGAAAAACAATTGAGCAAATACAATGGACAGTCTCACAAAGACAAATTTGTTCATGTAACCAAGGCCTAGTGTCAGATGTCGAATCTTTTGGAGGTTTTGAGAGCACCAATCAAGGCTCAACTCCCGAGAGTTTTCGTCAATTTCAGGAGCGCATGAAAGCAGCCGCTGCCCAGATCCAGGCCATCAAAGCCTCCGAGCAGCGTCAGAAACAATCCGAAGACAAGCTTGCCCAGATTCTCCTCGACTTTATTACCACACATCAGAACGATTCAGCGTTAGCCGACTTCCTCGAACACATCTCTACACTGCTGGCACTAAATATGCCGGCAGCTTTTATTTTGAGTTTAATTTTATTGTACTTTGAAGAACTTCAGGTCAAAACCGGCCTGCTCCTGACTCAGCCACCAACTTCCGAGCAATCTTCTCTGCAACTTATAAATCCCGATCGTACCGAAATCCCTCCTGCTTTGAGTCTCAAAGTCAGCCTCTGGATACAGGAAATTTATAAAACAGCTTTACTAAGCCGTCCCAAACTGGTCAAATTCACTCTTGATACGGAACAGTTTTCTACTGGCCCGGTCAATAAATTAGCCTCCCACACCCTCAGCAAATTTCTGGAAAAAAATGGCATCTATCAATACCCAGGAGCCATCAGCGAATTCTGCAGCCAATATTTAAAAGGCCTAGCCATTGAACTTCAAAAAGACCTTCCCGAACTGGCTGACCCAGGTCCACCTGCTAATTAATTTTTCAATGGGGTGTCCAATGGGGTTCGAACCCACGACCTCCAGGACCACAACCCGGCGCTCTAACCAACTGAGCTATGGACACCACATGCCCGACGATTTTAACATAGTCATTTACCTTTGCAATCAAATTTTATCCATCTTTCTCACTACAAAAAGTAAATACAACACACCCCCTGAACTTGCAGGGGGTGCTAGTTGTTCCTTAGGAGTACCAACGCCCTAGAATAGCCTCAATATCCTAAAAGATTACGAACTGAAATGCTTTCCTCTTTGCAATCAATGAACTAAAACCAGCGCTTCATCTGAAAGCAATATCATTATAACCGCAGAGTTTTAAATTGCAAGAAATTCTTTCAAATTATATTCCAGAATTGTGGAATCGTAATTTCTTTTTTTCAAAAGTTCTTTACTCAAATCTCCATCATAGGAAATTCTTTCATAATTCCCATATTCTCTTCCTTCAAATACAATGTCACGCATATAGTCATATTTGGCTTGCAGATTGGGATTATCCTCGGCCATCTTTCTGAACTGTTCACCATGCAGAATATAAAAATTATAAGTTTCGGCAAAATCTTCAAATGGATCAGACATGGCATAACCCGAAACAAAATCCTTTTCCACTGCGCCTTTTTTCAAAGCCTTTTCATTGGCAAAACTAATTCTATAAAAATCCAGACTTAAATCATTTTGAAAAATAGCTTTTTCTCCGTCTTTAAATTCACTTTCTCCAGCCCAGAAATCTCCCTTCAATACACCGGTATCTTTGATATGCCCAAGTTCATGTACCAATACACCCACTAACTCTGAATCGGTAACATTTTGACAACGCAAAATAATTGTAGATCCTCCTCCCAAACCTCTTCTACCGGTAGAACTGAAATACAATGTTAGGTT
>JADLFY010000107.1 GCA_020849575.1 Candidatus Peregrinibacteria bacterium | reverse complement strand
GGATCGGTAAAAACAGCATCTTTGGTTGCCACACTGACAAAAGTATCCTCGAAATCCTGTGGTCCAAAAGCCTCTGGTGGCAGTGGAGTAATTTTTTTGGAATTTCTAAGCAGCCAATAATTAGGAACAGAAAAAATATCCGGCCCCTGACCTTCGGCTAATTCATTTAACAACAGCTGATAGTATTCATCAGGCTCAGTAAATTTCTTATATTTGATCTGTACATTTGGATGCAAAGATTGATATTGCTGAATCAGTGGTTTGATAACATCTTCTTCATCGAAAAGCTTATAATAAACTAATTCGATCTGACCAGGTTTCTGCGTGGTAGTAGTGGTATTCCGGTCTTTTTTCAAACAACCACTCAATACACCAATAGTAAGAACCATCAACATCAAGAGTGAGATAAAACGTTTCCAACCTAAGACCTGCACTTTTTGTTTCACTTCCAGAAAATTATTTATTTATATTTGCTTGGATTCTACCCCAATCACCCCGTCTTTAGCAATTTCTTCCCCTCATCCATCCCTTTCAAAAAATATCTCTTGGATAAAAGGTAATAATACAAATTACAGATAGATCCTTTGGACAACTTTTTTATGGCAGCCAGAAACCAGATAAACGGAGCAAAAGAAATAAATTTTAGAATTGTTTTTTTCAATGGCCCGGGAACTTTTTTGAGCTCAGGATATTTTTTGTCAAAAATCCATATATTTTTACCAATCTCCTCCATGCGACCTGGCAATGACCGTTCGTCCATATAATGATGATGGTAGGCTACTGCCCAGGAATTATAGTAAAGCTTCAATTTTGCCTCTTTTTCCAGACGATAACCAAGTTCTATATCTTCCCAACCATAACTGGAAAAACTGGCGTCGAAAGGAAATTTTTTCAACAAAGAGGTTTTCAGTGAAATATTTGATGTATAGAAAAAATTAAAATTAGCGAGCTTCTTACCATGTAATTTCTCATAGGCAAATTGATGTCCGCCAAACATTCCAAGTATAGAAGATCCGTTGACCATCCAGTCCATATATCTATTAACTTTCAGTTCAGGATGCCAGGCTGTAAATCCAAGCACCGCCGCATTCTCCTCTGGATATAAATAATGAAATTTCTGATGTTCATACAAAAAATCATGGGTAGGAACAATATCATCCTGCCCCAAAACCAGCACCTCTCCTCTGGCAATTTTGATACCATTATTTCTGGCCACTCCTTGACCTTGATTCTTTTGCTTAAGGTATTTGATATTTTTATATTTTCTTTGAAACGTCTTAACAACCTTGCCAGTATTATCCTTGCTGCCATCGTCCACTACAATCAATTCATAATCAACAGGATCGACCGACTGATGCAAAAAAGCATCCAAAGTGAGCCTCAAAATATCAGCTCTGTTATAAGTTGTAATTACTACACTAAAAAACATGCACTATGAGATTAGCCCACTCATATTACATGAATTTTAGTTTTAAGAAAGTATTTGTCTAAACAGTTTCAGTCTCTACAGAAACCAGATTAATCTCATCTACTTCCTGATTTTTTCTATAACTGATGAAATTTACTTCATCGGCATGCACTTCAGTAACATTCTTTTCCCGACCTTCCTTATCTTTAAATTTGTTATTATGTAATTTCCCTTCAATCATGACGGCAGAACCCTTTTTCAGATATTCATTGCAGATTTCAGCCAGTTTTCTCCAGGCCACTACAGTATGAAAATCTGTCTGTTCCTTTTTTTCACCATTTTTATTACTCCAGCTTTTATTTGTAGCTATAGTAAATTTGGCCATTTTTATACCAGAGTCCAAATCAATTGATTCCGGATCCTTGGTTAAATTCCCTATCAATAAAACTTTGTTGAGAGATCTCATGTTTTTATGAGTTATAAAATAAACAAAGACAATATATTCGCTCAACTTAAAGTTGAGCTTAAATAAATTTAGAAGTAGACTTAAATCAAAATTAAATTTGAACAAAAACCCATGCCACTTCAATCATTTCAAGCAGCAGACCTCAAAAACAAAGTAGTTTTGCTACGCACAGACTTCAATGTGCCCATGAAAGGGAAAAAAGCAGCTGATCTGACCCGTCTGAAAGAAAGTCTTCCTACCATTAAAGAATTGCAAAAAGCCAAAGCAAAAATTGTTATTCTCTCCCACTTTGGCCGACCAGAAGGCAAAAATGAACCTTCCATGTCTCTCAAACCCATAGCCAAAGCTCTGGGCAAATTATTACATCAAAGAGTTCTTTTTGCTCCTGATTCTCTGGGAGAAACCGTAGACAGCCTTATTCTGAAAGCCAAGCCAGGACAGGTGGTAATGCTGGAAAATCTGCGTTTTTACAAACAGGAAGAAAAAAATGACAGCAAATTTGCTCAACAATTAGCGAAACTTGGTGACCTGTATATCAACGATGCTTTCAGCGTATCCCATCGGGCTCATGCCTCAATCAGCAAAATTACTGAATTTCTACCCTCTTTTGCCGGACATTTAATGATCAAGGAAATCACAGCTCTGGAAAGACTCCTTGGGAAAGTGACCTTTCCTTCTACAGTCATTATTGGAGGTGCTAAAATTGACACCAAAATCGGCCTGATTTCCAGTTTTGCCGGCAAGGCTAATCACTTTATCTTTGGCGGAGGTATCGCCAATACCTTTCTGGCTGCCAAGGGCGCTCAATTGGGAGATTCGCTGGTAGAAAAGGATCAGCTCAAAACAGCCAATAAAATCTCCACCGATCTGCTCAGATCAAGAAGAAATATTTATTTACCTACCGACTACCTTATTGCCAAAAAGATTGGTACTTTCAGTTTCCCCAAAACTACCAGTACTTTACCACTGGCCAAGCCCTGGAAAATCCTCGATATTGGACCAAAATCCGCCCGTCAATTCGCCAAAATCATTTTGCAATCCAAAACCATTGTTTGGAATGGCCCGCTGGGTGTAACCGAATTCCGACCTTTTAGAAAAGGTACCAAAATCATTGCCAAAGCTATCGTTCAGGCTACCAAAAAAGGTGCATTGAGCATACTCGGTGGAGGCGATACAATCGATGCCTTAAAGAGTATTGGTATCAAACAAAATCAATTTACTCATGTCTCCACTGGCGGAGGAGCTATGCTGGAATTTCTGCAAAATGGAACTCTTCCCGGAATCGAGGCTTTGGAAAAAGCCCAAAACTAAATTTCCTGCTCTGATAATTTCCTAAAATTTAGGTTCGGTTCTACTCGCCTTTCTTACCCAAGTCCTTTTTGGATTTCAATAAAAGTTCATTTTTATTGACCACAACTTTTTTGCTTGGTTCAGGTAAAGCCTTTTCTGTTTCCGGACT
>JADLFY010000106.1 GCA_020849575.1 Candidatus Peregrinibacteria bacterium | reverse complement strand
TAGTAGAGGGAGCAGCCGGTTTTGTCGAGCCCGAACCGCTTGCTTTTGCGTCATTATTGTTAAGTGGCCTTTCTGATTCAGCCGGAGTTTCTTTAGCTGCCTTGGCTGCATCATCTTTGGCCTGCTGTTCTTTGCTCTTGCAGCCTACCGGATCTTTGGCTCTATCCTGATCGGAACAATCACGCAATGAAAGTGGTTTGAAAGTGTCATAACGTTTTTTATTATCCCAATTTGGCGGATAAAAATCTTTTCCAACTTCAATAATTCCTTCCGGTTTATCATATTCCACCAATGGCTTGTCCTTTAAAGCCAACTCCAGAAAAGCTTTATTGATCGGTGCCGCTGTAAATTCACCCCAGGCCGAATAGGAAGTTTGTTTGCCATCAGAATTACCCACCCAGGTAGCAGAAAGAATGGTTGGAGTATAGCCGATAGTTACCAGATTATTTGGGTAATTGGTGCGCCCGACTTTTTTATTCGATGTCCCAGTCTTTGCTGCAATATTTTGTCCGGGAATGGTCAATATATTCCTCCATGAACCGGCTGGTCTGGCATAAACATCTGAAAGTACATTATTGATAATATAAGCTGTTTCAGGTTTTATCACCTGCACACTGTGATCTTCATATTTTTCCAGTATTTCACCATTTCTATCGCGTATTTCCAGAATCGGATTTACCGGATTATAACGTCCATTATTGGGGAACATCGCATAGGCATCTGCCAGATCTAAAAGTCTTACTTCACCGCTTCCAATAGCCATTGCTGGTCCATAGCTGAAATCCCATTTTCTTTCCGGATTACTATTATATCTGTCCTTATACTCCTGCAAACTGTTAATGCCCACCTTACCCAGGAATTCCAGCATCTTTTGTTCACCACCCCCCAGATACCAGGCCTTAATCGCCGGAATATTTCTGGCTTGGGCCAGCGCCGATCGAAGCGTCATTCTGCCCTTAAATCCGTTATCCGAATTATTGTGAATATAATTGTTTTCAAATTTGGTTTTTAAATCGTTCAAAACAGTACCTGAACCAATTCCGGCATTCTCAATGGCATTGGCATAAACCAGTGGTTTAAAAGTAGAACCAGGTTGTCTCAGACTGGTAGTTACATTCACCTGCCCATCAATACTTTCATCCCAATAATTTACTGAACCCACCATGGCCAGGACACCACCTGTTTTGGGATCCAGTGAAATCAGGGCCGCATTATTCGCTCCATACTTTTTAACATTTTTCTCATAGTGATCAGCCAAAACAGTTTCGGCATTGGCCTGCAAAAGAGGATCCAGAGTGGTTCTCACTTCCAATCCGCCACTTTCCACCAATTCCTGACCATATTTCTTTTCCAGATAATCTCTGACAAAGAAAACAAAATGTGGAGACTTGATGATTTGTTTCAAATCCTGGAATTTTATTTCAAAACCATCTCTCCAGGCTTCTTCAAATTCTTCTCTGCTGATTTTTCCATCTTCCACCATTCTTTCCAAAACCAGATCTTTTCTGCCCCAGACATAATTTCCATCATCAGGAGATTCACACACTTCAATTTTACAATAACCCATCAATTCTTTTTTGTTGTTTCCATAAGGCGAAAATTTCGATGGTCCCTTCGGTAGGGAAGCCAATACAGCCGCTTCAGCCAGAGTCAAATCCGCGGAAGTTTTATTAAAGAAAGTCTTGGAAGCTGCTTCAATTCCAAATGCATTTGAACCATACGGAATTTTGTTGAAATACATTTCCAGAATTTCATCCTTGGTGTAATACCATTCGATTTCTACTGCCAGAATCAATTCCTTGATTTTTCTATCCCATGATCTCTCCGGTGACAAATACAGATTTCTGGCCAATTGCTGGGTAATGGTAGAGGCTCCCTGCACAGTATTGTCATCATTCAAGTTATTGATTTGGGCACGGGCAATACCAATCGGATCAAAACCAAAATGCCCATAGAAATTTTTATCTTCAATTGAGATAGTGGCATCAATTACTTTTTCATTTATCTTATTCAAAGGAACATAGGTTCTGTTTTCCTCACCAAAAATTCTATACAAAACATTGCCATCACGATCATATATAGTAGTAGTTTCATCAAAATTAGCTGATTTCAGCTTGGAAACATCTGGTAAATCATTTCCCCAAATCAAAAACACCGCAATTGCCCCCAACACCGCCAATAAAATCACTCCACCCACTATTATCAGGAGGATTTTAACAATTGTCCACATCCATCCAGAATGTTTCCCCCAAAATATTTTGAATTTACCTGTCTTAACCTCTTTGGGTGGTTCAGGATTTAAGTCTTCGCTGCTGGCCACTCCGATTATCTTCAGCGGATCAAACTCAAAAGCCGGCTCTTCTTTGGGAGCTTCCACCTTTTCTTTCTTAACCACTTCAATCACAGCCTTTTTCTGCTGTTGAAGCTTTTTTTTTCCTCTATTTCTCTTCTTCTTCTTTTTTGCTGCCATTGAAAATATTTTCTTTGATCTATTAATAGCACAGCTCCCCACCACATAAAAACAAAAAAAAGCCCTTTTTTGAATCAGGGCTTTTTAAAATTCAGATTTTAGTCCAAATTTATTTTTTCTTTTTCTTAGCTACTTTTTTCTTTGGAGCAGCCTTTTTAGCTTTTTTAACTACCTTCTTTTTTGGGGCAGCTTTTTTAGCTTTTTTCTTTGTTGCCATAATTTAATTTTTTTATGGATTATTTTGACTTTAAAAGTAAGTCAAATCTGTCACACTATAACAAAGGAAACAGAATCATAGCAAATTCTTTTGATCAAAAAATTTTGTCTTTCACAAAAAAATTTTCTACAATTCAGAAAATTCTTACCGCAAAAAATATTTTTTTAACTGAAAAATTTTGTCCATAATTATTTACACAGATGGAAGTTGTCTGGGCAATCCTGGCCCAGGAGGATGGGCTTTTCTGGCCATGCGTGATCAGAAGATTTTTACTGAAATCAGTGGCAAATCTTATCACACCACCAACAACAGGATGGAAATGATTGCACTGCTCGAAGCATTAAATTTTTGCGCAGAAAATTTCTCTTCCGAAAAAATAGAAATCAATTCTGATTCGAATTTACTCATACAAACTTTGAATGAAGGTTGGAAAAGAAAAGCAAATTTAGATCTCTGGAAAAAAATTGATTCAGTGAAATTAAAAGTGGATGCAAAATTTTTCTGGGTAAAAGGACATGCCGATGACAAGTACAATCATCGTTGTGATGAACTGGCAAATAATGAGGCCAGCAAGGCACAAAAAGAGATTAAGAAAAATCCAAAACTTGCCGACCAGGCCAAAGTTGAATTTGAAAAAACTCAGTTAACAAAAAAACCTGATCAAAAAAATTCTGATCAGGTTTCTCTATTTTAATAAAAAATTTACGCAGCCATTTTCATTTCTCCACCATCTGTTTCCTGCAAAAATTTCTTGCGCAGATTTTCTTCACTTTGAAAACCAACTGCCTGTTCCGCTACCTGTCCTTTTTTAAAAAGAATAATAGTTGGAATACTTTGAACGCCGTATTTCTCCATGTTCTCAGGGTTTTCATCTACATTCAATTTTCCGATTTTTACTTTGCCTTCATATTCTGCCGCCAGTTTTTCAATCGCTGGTCCCATCATTTTGCATGGGCCACACCATTCTGCGTAAAAATCTACCAACACTGGAACATCTGATTTCAAAACTTCAGCTTCAAAAGTTGCGTCTGTAAAATGAGGGACTGCCATATATAAATTTTTATTAATAAAGTAACTACATTTTAACATAAAAAATAAGCTCACCAAAAAAACCGGCTTCCAAAAATTTCTACTTATTTCAAAGTAGGTTTAAACAGTTGTCTATGCCTTAAAACTGGCTTCTTCATGACACTTGCCTGGGCAAAGAAACGATTGGAATCATCCTTGAATCTCTCCAGATCAAAGGCCTGACTGTAACCCAGTAATGATCTCCGGAATAAACGCAAAAAAGCCATGCGCAAAATCGCCACACGATATTTGGTTTTTCTTAATTCATTTTTATCTTTGAGCAGGGGACTCAGATCATAGTCAAACAACACCATACATTGATTTATTTCCAGTACTTTTCCTTCCAGCTTGTCGGCAGCAATGCCCTGTTCCATCACTATCCTGAAGAAAAACACTCTTTTATCATCCGGATTATTGCTTATACCGAGCGCAATCGTATTCATATTTGGAAGAGCTGCCAGAAACCCTGCCCGCACTATTATATCTCTTCCATCGGCAGAATTTTTTAATGAAAAACCTACATACAATTTTTCATCTTTATCCAGCGAACGTAAAAATTGAATTTTTTTCTCCAATTCTGGATTGTCTTTGAAAGCCAATTCCATAATTTTTAACGGTAAAGCCGGATCAATTTTTTTCAATGCCGCCATACTGACCGCCTTACCATCCTTAATTGCATAGGCCAGTTTTAGTAGTACCTGTAGCGAAAACCCGGTCAAAACCTGATTCCATTGATTTAAAACTCTCTGATACATTTTTTCCAGACAACCTTCCAGACATTCCCTGGCATCCTCAAAATTAGAACCCAGCTTTGAGACAAAAATTTTTGTTCCACTATCTGTTTCTATCTGAAGCTGGTAGCTGTCCTCATCGAATTCATGGTGCTTCATGAAATTCAGATTCACCATAAATACATCTGAACATTTCGGAATAAAAACCATGCTTTGTTCATAAAATTGCAGCATGGTTTTCCCGATGGTTATGGATTTACCATAGCTGTTGGTTATTTCGATCTGGCAGTCAAATTCTCTGTTTAACATGCCTTCTTTCATGAACATATTTTCGGCAAAATACTCATTCTTGATTCTGTAAAAATCCTCCAGAAAATTTTCCATTGCTCCACCAAATTTGCTTAATTCAAAAGTTTCTTTGGCAAATGTATTGAAAATAAAAATGTCCTTATCAGTTTTTACTTCCTTAATATCAGTGAAATTTACAATCACTCCATGATCATTGGCGCCTTTGCCTTTGAGTCTTAAATACTTCCGGTCAAAAACAACCTCGCCTTCTTTTTCAATTAGAACTTTTCTGGAAAAGTTCATTTTTCTGAACTTCACACTATAGCCAATCGCCATATATCAAGAATATCGTTTAGATAATTTGCTGAAATGAAAATAGCCTTTAAGAGACCCCTCTCTTGGCACTTGCAAGACAAATATACCTGTAAATAAGCCGAAATCAAGCAAAACTGATCAAAGTCAGCTAAACCCTTCCGACCTTTGACAAAACTGGCAAAAATAGTGTACAATATAAAGATTTAATTATATCCATAAATCAAAAACAAATATGAAAAATGCAAATAAATGGCTTCTGGGGGGCCTCGGAGTGGTCGCCCTCGCAGCGGTGGTCATACTGGCATCTACCAACAATGTTGGTAATTTCTTCAGTGGATCTGTTGCTAAGCTGACTATGAGCGGCCAGACTTTACCTCCTGATACCCAACTCGGATCAGTAGTAGTGAATGGCGTTTCCAAAAATATCTCCGTCAACAAACAGTACACTGCCAATGGAGGTTTAACCATGAAAGATAACGTCATGACTTTTGATCAGGCTGTTATCGAAAAATATAGTCTTCCTGGTGAGGTCGAATTCAAAGTAACTGATGCTGTTCAGGCAGCCGCTCCAGCCGCCAACACTGTTTTGACTCCCAAGGATAACACTGTACAAATGGCTCCGGCTCAGATGATTGACCAGTCCAATGTCAGATCGAATGCCCAGCTGGAACAAGCTCAATTGGAAATGTCTGCTCAATACAATCAGGTTGCTGCTCCAGCCGCCAATACTGTTGAAGCGGCTCAACTCCAAAATACTGCTACTTACAATGCTAATACCAGCAACACAGTAGAATATAACGCAGTAAACACTCTTCAGTATAACGCTCAACCTTATCAGCAACCGGTAACTTACGAAGCTAACTATACTGCGACTTATGAAATGCCTGCCAAAGATAGTGACACTTCCAAAGATAACAATACCAAAGACAGCAATACCAACAACACCAGAACAGGTAACGACAGCACGCTGAAGCTCAAACCAACATCATGGATTCCAGCAGCTCACGCAGAGGTTCCCAACAACATTGTTGTACTCAAGGACCTTGCTACTGGTACTTATAAAATTAATTATTCTGCATATCCAAACGGTGCCTACCATGTTCAATTCATGAATGGTGCTACTCTCGATGCAGAATTTGATGTTTTGATTACCAACAATACTTGTAGTGATGTTGATGCTTTCCAGTTTAAAGATACAGCTGTAACTTACAAAGAAAATGATGCTGCCAATATCAAGCAGTCAGTAAATATTGTGGGTGTAAATGACGGGGTAGAGCTTCCTGTTAGTTCCAACATCTGTAAAATTAGTATGGAATTACTTGGTATTACCAAAAATGCTAATTATCACTTCAAGGTAACAAAAGACAGCGACCCATCTGTTCTGACTGAACAGGATCTGGTTCCTGGCCAAAACAATGTCATTCTCAATGATTTTATCAAACTCGGTGCAGGTAAAATGCAATTTGATTTCAGCCATCTCGATATTGGTGGTGGAATTGGTACACTTCAATATGGTGAAAAATACACCGTGAGATTGGAAATTTCTCCAAAGGTTTTCACCAATTCAGTAAATATTGAATTAGTTCCATCTCAAAGCGTTAAACCTGCCGGTATCACAGCTATTGTCAGTGGTCCTGGCGATCAGTCTCTCGGCGGTGGTGACGTTGATAAAGAAGTAATCAACGTTTCGGCTAGAAATATCAGTGGTGCTGACCAGGTATTAACCGATCTGGTTTATTCATCTTTAATCAAAGCTGACGGTAATGGTGATTTTGAAATCGGAAAAGACTCTTCTGCTGGTGTGGCAACTCACACTTTGGCAAATGAATATTATCTCGATTCAAACCCAGGCTCAAAAGTATCTTTCGATGACAAGGGTAAAATTATTTTCTCTGGTCTCAATATTTCCATGCCAAATGGAAAAACTACTAGCTTCAAATTATTGGCCAGCAAATTCTATAAAGTTAATGAAAACGGCCGTAAAGCCTTGAAGGATGGTGCCAGTGTGAAATACTATCTGGAAAGCTTCAAATTGGCTGATCCAGCAACAGTTACTGCCAATTTAGCCGATCAGAAAGCCTCTGGTCTGAGCGTAATGAGCCTTCCTAAAGACTGTAGTCCGGTCACCAGCATTGCTTTCTCACCAACTACCTTGGTCTATGACAAAGCAGCCTTAATCGCTAATCAAAGTACTAATCTGGAAGCACGTGATGGTGCAACCAAATTAAGTTTGATTGATAGTAATTTCTGTACAGCTGATCTTCAGGCTTTGGGACTTGATCAGGATACTTCAGGTCTTAGAGTTGAAGTAAAAGACAGCGCCAAAAACCTCAAGGGTGGTGAAAATATTATTTTCGACAACAACCCGGGTGCTACCAGCTATGAAATTCTCAACAAATTTATTACTCTCTCTCCTGTTTTGGATGGTCAAAGTAATGCCAGCTTCAAGTTCAGCAATGATCTTAGCAAAGTAAATCTTGGTTCAGACTATCTATGGGGACAAAACTATACAGTAGAAGTCAGAGGTATTGCCAAAGATAAAGTAACTCCATACAAATCAGTTGTAGCTTCTTATAGCCTTCAATTAAAAGATGCTCCGGTTCAAACTCCAGTTGTACAAACTCCTGCACCTTCTACAACTCCGGTAGTTACTACAACCACCACTACTACTCCAGCTCAACCTTCCAGCGAAGCATGTGTGGTAGGTGATAAGACTTTCTATCTCGCTGGTGGTCCAAACAGCTCATACTGTAAAGATCTTCAGGGTCTGGTCAGTACTCAGGGTGAATCAACAGTATTCAAAGTAGATCAGCCTGCTGATACTCCACAGGTTCGTTATACAACTGCCTTGGCTGTACAAAGAATCCTTTCAGAAGTAATTACTGAAAAGAACCTCAATGCCCGTATCAGAATCAAAAACCTTGATTCCGGCTGGTATAGAGATTTACAGGATTCCAGTGATATCGCCACTGCTTCCAGCCAGGAAATGACTGATTTCAAAACAGTCTATGCCAGCGGAATTCTTCGTGGCCGTGTAAATCCAGAAAACAAAGCTGAAGTTACTCTGGCTCCTTTGTCCAGAATCAAATTCATCGAGCTTTTCGCTCTATTTGAACAGGGCTTTAGCTCAATCATTCAATATACTCCATCAGTTAGCGACAGCGAAATGCCAAGCTTCACTCTAGCCTATAAGAATGATCCTAACCGAGTATGGATGTACAATGCAGTAGCTTTCGGTATCGAATTCGATCTGATTTCCAGAAATGAATTCAGCGAAAGCACTCTCCAGGATTATGCTACTAGAGCCGACATGGCTAGATTCCTTGCCAGATTCAAGGACGCTATCCAAAGCAACCCATCTCTCCTCGAACGTTAAATCCAACTTAAGTTGACCAAAGCCCCGCGCTCTGCGCGGGGCTTTTTTGTTAAGCCTACTTTAACACATGTTGGCTCACGTCAAGCGTAAAGTCCCCCTGGCATGTTATAAAATCCTTCAAAAAATGTTATAATTTATAAATATATAAATGTGCAGAGCCCATGTTCAAAAAAATTGCCCAATTAGCTTTCCTCACTGCCATTTTGGCTTTCTCTACCAATGCCGTTTTTGCCCAGGAAAAGATCCGTGTTTCTACCAAACCGGTAGAACCGTTTTATACACGTGTTTCAGCTGATGCTCCGAAGGTTTATGAACCAAAGGTTCCTTATCTCTCTCCGGAAAAAACTGCCCCCATTGAATTTTCTTCAGTTGGTGCCACTTGGAAACAGTCTTTGCCTACAGGAACCAGTTTGCTTTTGGAAATCCGTTTAAAAAGTGCTGGTAAATATTCAGACTGGTATCCCATGGAACCGGTTATAGATGAAAAATATGATCTGGATCATCAGAATGTTTCCTCTTTTTTAACTACCAATCTCGCTGATGGTTATCAATATAGAATTACTTTAAATTCCGTAGTAACCAGTGAAACGCCGGTTTTGGATGATTTGGCTTTCACATTTATTAATGGAGGAACTCCTCAGGATCGTACTAATTTGCTTAATGAAAGTCTGCACAATGAAAATGATGAATTTTTACCGGAAGATTTTGATGCCGGAAAAATTATTGGTACTCCCAAAATTGCCAGCACCACTAGTTTAGTTGCAGCAGCCGAGCCATTGTTAAATCCTGCCAAGACTACTGTCAAAACTACCAAACCAATTAAACGCACTCCCGTTGTTAATGATGCCAACAAATTAAAAATTATTTCCCGAAGTGAATGGGGTGCCGATGAAAGTCTTCGTCTCTACACTCCCAGCGACGATACCAAAGAACCAGATCTGGTTAAACTGGAAGACGATTATTACACCAAATTCGCCGCTGAATTGAAAGAAAGTAAAAGAATAACTACTGATGATAAAGGCAATTTATTAACCTGGCCACTTAGTTATCCAGAGTCCATCAAGAAAATCATTGTTCATCACACCGCGACTACCAAAGACCTCGACGATCCCAAAAAAGCCATTCGTGACATCTATGTCTGGCATACCAAGTCCAAAGGCTGGGGTGATATAGGTTACAACTATATTATTGATCAGCAGGGTAATATTTATGAAGGACGTTTTGGTGGAGAAATGGTAGTTGGAGCACATGCAGGCAGAGGCAATCACGGCTCAATTGGTATTGCCATCCTGGGTAATTTCCAGGATCAGGATCCACCCGAAGCCGTAGTTAACTCTCTGACTGCTTTAATCAAAGAAAAAGCCCAGCTTTATAACATTGATACAGAAGGGGCCAGTTTATTCCGTGGAGAAAATTTCCCTAATATAATGGGCCATCGTGATATCATGTCCACTTCCTGTCCAGGCGACAAACTCTATGCCATGTTGCCGGTAATCAGAAAATTAGCTAAAGCCAGTACTAATTCACAGAAAACCAGCACCAACATTCAGGTAGACTATGATATGGGCTGGGCCAGTGGTTCGGCTCCCATTGTGTCCATCGATCCAAATGGCAAAAAAACCTTTACTCTTAGTATCAAAAACACCGGCAAAAAAGCCTGGCCGGCTGACACCTATTTCCGTATCCGCAATACTGCCAATGCCCAGACTTTCCTGAAAAATTCCCAGGAAATTTTATCCAGTATAGTGGGCCAGGAGATTCAACCAGGCTCCACTGTCCAAATCAAAATATTGGCTAATGCCAAATCTACCAGTGGTTCCAGCTTGATTGAAATTCAGCCTGTTATCAACACCAAAACCATTGAACGTTCCCTTAGTTTTGGCTTACAAATTGCCAGTCCCAAACCAAAAGCCAAATACGATTATGAACTGATCAGTATTATTTACAGTAAAACTGAATTCAAGAAAGGGGACACAGTCGGCGTAACTGTCAGACTCCGCAACAAAGGTACTGCCCCTTGGCAAAAATCAGGAAACAATAAAGTCATGCTCGGTGCTGATAAACCTCAGGATCACAAAAATGCTTTGCTTTCTGTACCATCCAACCGTTTAGCTGGTATGAAAGAAGATCTGGTGCAAAGTGGTCAGGTTGCTACCTTCAATTTCAATATCAAAGTTCCTGAAAAAGACGGTATTTACAAAGAATACTTTACTCCAGTAGTGGAAGGAATTCAGTGGATGAGCAATCATAACTCTTTTGTTCAGGTCAAAGTTGGTAATTCTGATAAATTAGTCACTCCTGAATTCGAAGGAGAAGTGGAAACTACTCCGGTCAAAACCGCTGCTACAAGCACTCCTGCAGCCGGCGGATCAAATGTTAACATTGCTACCACCAAACTGGATACTAAGTCTGTACCCAGACCCATCAGAGTTGATTTAGCTTATCGTGGCAATCCAGCTACTATCTCTGCCACTGGTAAATTCTCTCTTTATGAAGGAAGCACCAAAAAAGCTGATTTTAGCGCTGACCAGATGGTAGTGGTTGAATATACCAATGATACTTTTAAAGTCACTGGAAATGGCAAAACCTGGACTATTGGCGGCCGCCCCAGATTTGTACCGGCCAATCGCAATGTCATTATGAGAATTGAAAACTGGGAAAGACGTAATACCTGGGGAGACAAAGCCAATAACAATCAATTCCGTGGCACTCTTGAAGTTTTGATTTATGATAAAGAATTGCATGTGGTTAATGAATTGGCCCTGGAAGATTACCTCCGTGGTATTGCCGAAGAAAGTTCCAGCGAACCTGATAATAAAATCAAAACCATCATGGTAATTGCCCGTACCTATGCCCGTTTCTATATGGACGTGGCCAAGAAATTCCCCGGTGCACCTTTTGATTTAAATGATGATCCAAATTATTCACAAAAATATCTTGGTTATGCTTTCGAAGCCAGATCAGCCAAAACCGCCAATCTCGCCGCTGAAACCGCCGGACAATATGTCACCTATCAGGGTAAATTGATTAAAACTCCTTATTTCAGCAAATCCGATGGCAAAAAAACTATTGCTGCCAAAGATAAATGGGGTTGGACCGATACGCCATTCCTGACCAGTGTTGATGATTCCTATTGTAAATCCACTGCTTTTGCCGGACATGGTGTGGGTCTCTCTGGTTGTGGTGCTACCGCCCTCGCGCAAATGGGTAAAACTTATCAGGAAATTATTAAATATTATTATCAGGGCACTGAAGTAACTCAGGCTGCTTATTAAAACCAACATGAAAGCATTACCATTTGAATCACATCAGCACAAAATCGCCAAAAGCAAAGGAAATCAGCTCTCTCCTGAAGCTTTACGTATCAAAAAAATTGCTTTGCGTCTCAATAAAGTAACCAACCGTGATCAGCTCTCCGACCGTGAAG
>JADLFY010000105.1 GCA_020849575.1 Candidatus Peregrinibacteria bacterium | reverse complement strand
TCTTCCTTTACTATCTTAAAATGCTTCAAATCACCAGTATTATCAGCATGTGGGCCTCCACAAATTTCCAGCGAAAAATCACCCATGCGATAGACCTTGATCTGATCACCATATTTTTCTTCAAACAAACCAATTGCACCCTGTTTTTTAGCTTCATCTACGGTCATTACTTCAAAGCTGATCGGCAACTTTCTGGCGATAGCATCGTTGACCAGATCTTCCACCTGTTTAATTTGTTCAGCAGTCATTTTCTGGGGATAATTGAAATCAAAACGCAATCTTTCTGGAGTAATATTTGAGCCTCTTTGTTCAACTTCTCTGCCCAAAACTTTTTTCAAAGCCTCATGGAGCAGGTGAGTGGCCGTATGTAATTTGCGGCTTTCATCTGAATGATCAGCGAGACCACCGGCAAATTTCTGTTCGGCACCGGCACGGGACAAAGCCTGATGTGCAGCAAATTTAGCCTGAAAAGCATTGGCAAATGCTGCTGTATCAAATTTTAATCCTTCTCTTTCCAATTCTTCCACAATCATTTCCTGCGGGAATCCATAACTTTCATAAAGGAAAAAAGCTTTTTCAGCCAGTTCAGCAGGAGCCATACCACCAGCAGCTTCTCCAAATAATTTTTTCATTTCTCTCAAACCATTTTCCAGAGTTTTCTGGAATTTTTCTTCTTCCTTTTCCAATTCAGTCAAAATCCTTTGGCGATTTTTAGTTAATTCATCATAAACATCACCATATTCAGCAATATAAATTTCCGCAATTATATGAGTGAAATTGCCATTAATACCAAGCTTGCGACCATGTCTGATCGCTCTGCGAATCAACCGACGCAAAATATATCCCTGATCAGTATTGCTGGGGGTAACAGCCATTTTATCACCCAGGATAAAAGTAGCCGCTCTCAAATGATCAGCGATAATTCTTCCCGAGCGCATATTTTCCTCATTTTCAGCAATTTCTCCACCAGCCAGTTCACGGATTTTTTCTCTCACACTACGGAATAATTCTGTTTCATAATGAGTAGCTACTCCCTGCAAAACCGCTACAATACGCTCAAAACCCATGCCCGTATCAACATTTTTCTGAGTCAATTCTTCAAAGCTTCCATCAGCTTTTTTGTTGAATTGCATGAAAACGTTATTCCAGATTTCCACATATCTTCCACATTCACAGTTGGGATGACATTTCCCAGAACCATCTTTCAAAGGATATTTATTGATCAATTCAGCCGCAGCTCCCGGTCGATGTTCATGCGCTCCCAGTTCAGGATTTCTATCAAAGAAAATTTCTGTATCCGGACCGCATGGACCAGTTTGTCCAGCAGGTCCCCACCAGTTTTTTTTCTTTTCATAGAAATAAATCAGCCGACGTTCACCTTCTGCAGCACTGGTTGCATCGACAAATCCCAAAACTTTCCAATACCCTGCCGCTTCTTCATCGCGAGGAGCATTGTCATCACCTTCAAAACAGGTTACCCGCAATCTGTCCGGGGCTATTTCAAAGCCTCCATCTGACCATTTACTGGTTAATAATTCGTAACTCATTTCAATGGATTCTTTTTTAAAGTAATCACCCAATGACCAATTCCCGAGCATTTCAAAAAAAGTACAATGTGTATCATCACCAACCTCTTCAATATCATCCGTACGAATACATTTTTGCGAATCAACCAGTCTGGTTCCGGCTGGATGTTTCTCACCCATTAAATAGGGGACCAATGGCTGCATACCCGCCGTCGTAAATAATACCGTTGGATCGTTTTCTGGCACTACAGAGGCGCTGGGAATCTGCTTGTGAGCGTGTTTTTTTACGAAAAAATCAATATATTTTTGACGGATTTCTTTGGCTGTATACATGTTTTTAATTACTTATTTCTCAGGGTACTATCTTAGAATTAAGACGGCCAGTTTTGCAAGTCAAAATGCGCTAAAAGGCCGTTTTGAACTTGGTTGTTTGTCAAATTTCTGAGATAATTTCAGTCGTCAAAATCTTTGTTTTTCACGATGAAAAAAGAGTCCAATCGAACCAAATCTCCCGCTTCCCGCAACTGGCGACAAAAAATAGCTGGACTTGGTATTATTTTAATTGCTTTCCTGATAATTTTTGTTCTGGCATCTTTCCTCTGGCAGAAGCTGTTTTTCAGAGAGCAGGTAGCCAGATTTTTACCCTATGACAGGACAGTCGGTTTTCTGGAATTTAATTTTGATCCAAATCATCCCGACAGTGAAATTCTCAAATCCATTCTGGAAAAAAGTCCGCTGATGAATGGTTTAAAAGTAGAGGAAAATCTTTTCAGTTTAATTCCCCAGCAGGAATTGTTCTGGAAATGGTTTGGCGGTAGAGGAGGCTTGGCATTGATTACTTCGGCTAACGGTCAAAGTATTTCGCCAGTGCTTATTCTCAAAAGCCAGGATGAAACCAATCTGCGCAGCTGGCTCAAATCCCAGCAATTGAATTCCAATCTTGAGCAACTGTTGGAAGAAGATTATTACGGCCAAAAATTAATCACTCTTCATAGCGGACCGGGTTATTCAGTTCTGCTTTCTGATGGTTATGTGGTTCTTTCTGAAAATCAGGAATTACTTCAGGCAGTGGCAGAAGCCAAAGCAGGCCACACAGTAAGCCTGGCTGGTCATCCCGAATATGGGCAGGTTTATTCGGCACTTCCTCAGCAGAATCTGGCCTTCATTTATTTCAATATCCACAATACTCTTTCTACTCTCACTCATACTCCGGCCTATCTCTCCAGAAATCTGGCCGGTTTCCAATTGTATTTACCTTTTCTGAAATTATTTAAAGCCTATGGATTGGCTTTATATCTCGATAAAGACCATCAAAATCAGC
Source organism: Candidatus Peregrinibacteria bacterium (assembly GCA_020849575.1). Taxonomy (GTDB): domain Bacteria; phylum Patescibacteriota; class Gracilibacteria; order UBA1369; family UBA1369; genus JADLFY01. The sequence goes on along the minus strand of JADLFY010000105.1, from coordinate 3,692 downwards.
CTGTATTTACTGCCAAGGAATTAATACTCTTTGGTGATAAACCCGACGCCAATCTGTTTAAAATCGACTATTCTTTCGATGGTTCGCTCACAGCTTTTTTGCCGCAGTATAATCAAACTATCGCTTTATTTGGTGGAGTCAATTTACTGGATCAAAAAAATCAGCTTTCAGCTTTCCTGAAAAATCAAACCATTATTTATGACCTGCTTTTCACTGGTACTCTCAGTCAGATTCGCGACCAGTTATTTGATAATTCAGTAAATTTTGATCAGGATTTTTTGCCGCTTTTCCAGGGACAATATTTAATTTCCATAAATCAGGCTTCTCCTGATGCTGAGCCAATTTACAGTCTTGTTCTTGAATCCAAAAATCCCCAGGCAGATCAGCTGAAACTCACCGTACTCCTGGAAAAAATCGGCACCAAAATCGCCGCCAATCTCAATGCTCAAAAAGCCAAAATCACTTTACCTGACAAAACCGAAGGCCAGGAAATCAAAGCTGAATCATTTGCAATTTCCAACTCCACAATTTCTCTCAATGGTAAATCCGTAACTCAAATTGCCCTCGCACCCAATTTCTCTATTTATCTGGCCACACTTGAACAACACATCATCGTCTCTACCAATGCTGATTGGTTGAAAGCGGCTTTGGATAATGCTGCCCAAACCAGTCAATCCACTTCGATTAACGACTGGAATCAGACTGACCTGGTTAAACCTACAGAATATTATCAATTCTTTTTGCCTGCACTTCAGCAATGGCTTCCAGCCATTGAATATCTCCAGCCTTTCAACCGGCTTGAGGTGACTAAAAAGTTTACTGAAATAGGCACTTTGGCCGTTTATCGTTTTACCATTCAATGATCAGATACAAAGTAACTGACATCATCAAAACCACCAGACCTGATTTTATCAGATTAAAAAATCGTGCTCCCAAAAATCCTTCAGCACTTACTGTCCAGGATGAAAATCGTTTAAATCTGCGTTTGGCTTCCCTCAGTTCCCAGGCCAAAACCAGAAAACATCGTCCGCTCTGGAATAGCACCAGGAAAAAGGGACTGGATACCATCACCTCTACCAAGCCAAAAACCAATTTCCATCTTACTCCTCAGCGTAATGATCGCACCAAAACCAGTGCCAGATACGCCAGCGCCTTAAAAATAACTGCTTTGGGACTGGTAGTAGTTTTTGTCATCAATTTAGCCAATGTCTTTGCCGTAGGACTGGACTTTAGCAAGCGATTGGTTAGTCAGGCTTCAGCAGGTTTAGGAAGCCTGGAAAGTGCCGTAAAAAAAGCCGATCAACTCAGCCTTACTCAGGCCGAAATTGATTTCCAGGAAGCGGAAAAAACTTTTGAGAAAACTCAAGAGCAGCTTTCTTTTTTACAAACCTCCAATCAATTAGCCTCTGCCAAAAGTCTGGATTCAGTAAATCATCTTTTGACCGCCGCCCAGGATACAGCCGCTTCCGGAAAATTATTTTCTCAATCAGCACAGGATTTATTAAGTTGGCCGGAATTATTTATTCAGGCCAATCGCGATCAGCTCTTGCTCAATCAACAAGCCACCAAACCAGCCACCTCTCTTACCGCCAAACTTAGTGACGATTTGGACAAAGTTTCTCAGGCTATTGAAAAACTAAAATCCGCGCAGGCTCACCTAATCAAAGTGGATCCCAATTCTTTACCCACCGGCTATCAGGAAAAATTAATTGATTCGCGTGCCAAACTTGATCAGATTTTAATTTTCCTGGAAGAGCAAAAAAACTATTTTCCGGCCGTACTCAAAATGTTGGGACACCGCTACCCTCAGACCTATCTAGTCCTTCTTCAAAATGACACTGAAGCCCGCCCGACTGGCGGATTTATCGGCTCATTAATGTTGGTGGATATCAATGATGGTATTATCACCAAGGCCGAATTTAAAGATGTTTATCAATTCGATGGGCAGCTGAACGAACCTATCGCCGCCCCCGAAGATATAGCTGAAATTACCGATAATTGGCGTTTGCGTGACAGTAATTATTCACCTGATTTTGCCATTTCGGCAGAAAAAGCTGCCTGGTTCCTGCAAAAATCCAAAGGTCCTTCTGTCGATTCAGTTATTGCCATCAATCAAAGTCTGATTGCCGATTTAATTGCTGAGTTGGGCCCCTTGAATATCCCGGAATTAAAATCAGAACTAACTTCCAGCAATTTCCAATTCCTGCTCAGCTATTTGATTGAGTCCAAATATTACGGAGCAGAAAATCCCAAATTAATTCTTTCCAAAACCATTGATGCCTTCAAAGCCAAATTGCTCCACACAGATCATCCAGAAGGCTTAATCAAAGCCTTGGCTGCCGGTCTGAAAAATCAAAAAATCCTCTTTTATTCTCGCGAGGCCGAAATTCAAAAAATGTTTGAAAGTTTCAATTTAACTCCGCATCCGCACTCACCAGCTGCCGATCAGGATTATCTCCAGGTAATTGCCACTTCAATAGGCGGTAACAAAAGCGATTTATTTATGAGTCAAAAATTAAATCATCTGACCTACATTGATGCTGATGGCCAGGTCTATGACGAATTGACTATCACCCGCACTCATAATTTTCAGCCTGCTGACCTCAACCGCTGGAATGTTCTGCTCAAAACCTTCCAATTACCCGGACTTTCTGATGACCTGGCCAATTTACTTGGCAGGGGAGACAATTTGGTTTCATTAAAGGTCTATCTGCCCTTTGGTACGGAATTCGTGGAAGCCTCTTCCACAGCTGGCAGCCAGGCCCCCGACATTTCCATTCGACACGATTCTGAACTCCATAAGACTTATTTCCTCACCCGCCTGGAAACCAAATCAGGTCAATCTTCCACTATTACCATCCGTTATAAGCTTCCTTTTAAATTAACTTTCCTGCCGGCCGACCTTTATCATCTTACCGTCGATCCACAAATAGGCCTTGTACCAACCAGATTCGAGCATCAGACTCTTTCCAACCCCGGACTGGTCAAATTACGTAACAGCTTCCCTGAAGGTGAAATTGCCCTGACTGACAGTTTGGAAGCTTTGCAGGTAATTGCCAATTAAAGCAAGCTTGTATTATCCGCATCAATAGGCTAATCTCTAGCACTATCTATTTTTATTATGGACCAGATCAAATCAAGTTTGAACGCTCAGGAAGTAGCTGATTTAACCAAAATCATTGAAGCCCTCAAGGTACCAAATGTAACTTTTTCCTGCCTTAATCAAAGTATTAATGAAGATGATGATGACGAATCCTCCCTCAAATCATTTTCCGATGAAGTACTGAAAATAGCTATAGAAAGGGCTTTCAGCAAATTAGCTTATCGACTAAAACGTGCCGCCCTGGCAGCAGGTATAAAAATGTCCTGCGAGGCATTGGTACATCTTTTGATCGAAGTAAAAAATGTCTATGAAGAAAATTATGAAAGTTGTCCCGACTTTGAAACACTCCTGGAAGTAGATGCATTATTGATTAATACTTTTATAGAAGTAACCTGTTTTTCCGATCCTGAAACTGGCCTGATTTCAGAGGAATATATTGATCATCTTGCTTCCCGGGCCGTCCTCGATCGGGCTTCTGAAAAAGAGCAACAGCAAACCATTGGTAGATTTATTAGCGAAAGCCGCGAGCAGTTGAATCTCGTCTATGCGGATTCCTTTGCTGAGAAAATCCCCAAATCCATGTTGCGGG
>JADLFY010000104.1 GCA_020849575.1 Candidatus Peregrinibacteria bacterium | reverse complement strand
CTAATTCCTGAGTCTTGATTGGCATTGGGGGCACCGCTTGTTCCGGTTATATCAGTACCAATATTATTGCAGGTAACGGTAATGGAATTTGTATTGATATCAATCGCCGCTACTGTAGTACCAAAAATATTTAATCCCCTCACTGTACTGTTTTCAGAACCTGGCAAAAAATAAAAAATTTTCTGTGTAGAAAGATTTCCATCAATGGAAATATACAAATTTCTTGGTGCACAGCTGGCACCTGCATCTTGCGTCAGCCCATCCACATGAATTTCTGAGCTTATCACCCCCATATCTGAATTTATGACAATGGTTTGGATTCCACCTGGAATATTGAAAGCAATATCATTCGGGCCAACATCACCAGCCGTACAGTCCCCGCCGCTGACATCCACACCAGTCTGTTGATTGGCATTATCAATGGCTTCAGCCAATTCACAGAAACCGTCACTGGGAGTTCTGAGATCGGTATTGGAATTTACCGTGATTACAGCCGCCGAAGCGAGACCTGGTACAAGCAAAAAAATCGGCATTGCCAACAAAATGCCCCAGTGAAGTCGGTGAATTTTCATAAACTAGATTTTAATATTTATTTTTCTTCTCTCACTATAATAATAAGTAATGAAAAAATAAACACAAAAAAATGATAGAACCATTACTGTTGATTTTAATACAAAAAGTAATATTCTTGACAAACTAAGCGATATGGTCTATCATGTAGCTTAAAATATCTTTTTTAAAATCATGGATAAATCTAAAGATAACAATCTTGATAAACCAGAAAGTCTTCAGGAAGAATTCAAAGCATTACCGATCGAAAGTGCTGACCTGGATGAACTTCCTGCTTCTCTCCAGGAGCTTCTTAATCAGGCCGAGGATGGGCTGATTCTCAGCCAACATACTAAGGGAAAGGGAGGTAATCCTGTCTATAAAATTGGAAAAGTTTTATCTGACAGTGGATACAAAATTTTTGCCCTGAGTATTTTTCAAAGCAGCTGGTTGCAGACTTTTTATTTTGATCTCCAGAATGGTAAAAGATTCAGCCTGAAATCAGTAAATCTCCGGGCGGAAGAACAAATCATTGCCAAACAGCATCCTGATCTTTACAAAGGCCTTCCAGCTGATTATTTAGATTCTCTAAAATCTGAAGCAGTAAATCCGGTTAGGGGAAGTATGGCTGTCCGGGTTAAAAATGTTTTGGATTCTGTCCCGCCAGCAGATGATTTGGATACACCTGCTACAGAATTCCCCAAGAATCCTCAGAAATAAATCAAGCTTTTCTGATCAAACCATTGATAGTTTCAATTGCCAGATTCAAATCATTTTCTTCCAAAATAAAAGTCAATTCACTGTAGGTAGTGATATTGTCGATTACACTGATCTTTTTCATCACCAGGCTGCGCAAAACAGTATAAGCGTGATTAGGGAAAGGAATGGCCTCATCAGCTAGTCTTACGGTCAGGGAAATCAATTTGTTTTTTACAAATTTGGGTTTAATTTTTTTAAAATATTCCTGAATAGTTTTGCGGTTTTTCTCATAGACAAAAAAACTGATTTCACGAACCCCATGGCAGATAAACAGAATATCATCTCCAAAAATATTTTTCTCTTTGGAAAGGCTGGCAGTAATTGCAACTACATCACTGGTTCTTTCAAAAGTTAATTCAGTCAGCCCAATCTTCACAGCCAAATCATCAATTACCAGCCTGTCAAAACTTGGCACGCTGGTTTTTATTTTACCTTTTAATCTGTTTAAGGCAGCCACAATGGTCCCATTTTTGACTGACTTTTTACAGACTTTCTCTACTCTCTTTTGTATTCTTGCCGCATAAGCTGACATGTTCAAATAGCCTTCGTTCAAGGCAATCAGAGCTTCTTCTTCATTACCAATAATTTCTTTTACTGCTGAAGCAATTTTGATCATTTTATTTAAATTTTAAATATTTTAATCATTTTACAAAAGTATTATATCAGACAAAATCAAAAAATTCATCCCAATTGGCGATTTTTTAGCCTATTGGAAAAGTAAATCCTAAGCTTACCCTGAATAATTATAAATTTTTTATGACTAAATTAAGAATTATCTTTTTGTCCATAGGCCTGAGTTTCTGCTTTGCAGGTATATCGCAGGCGGCGGGAGTGGTTGGAACTGGTACACCGCTTAGTTGCGACGAAGCTGCCTTTGATGCGGCACTGGTTGGAGGAGGATTAATCACTTTTGATTGCGGCCTTGCACCTCACACTATCACTTTCACTTCTGCTAAAATTATCAGCGTGGCAACGACCATTGATGGTAATTCCCTGATTACTTTGAGTGGCGGAAATACCACCAAGCTATTTTATGTATTCTCTGGGGCATCTTTTAATGCAAATGACCTTACTCTGTCCAACGGCACCTGTGCTATTTTTGAAAATGGGGCAGCAGTTTCTTTCACTGGACCCGGAGCTTCAGGCAGTTTTGACGGTGTAACTTTTTCCAATAATCAATGCGTCAATATCGGCGGAGCTTTATATGCAGCGGATGCTGGTCTGATTATTAATAATAGTACTTTTGATGGAAATTCAGCACCAACCAGTGGAGTCGGTGGGCTTTATCTTTTGGCTAGTACTGCTGCTATTTCCAATACTGTCTTCAGCAATAATTCGGCGCAGGACAATGCTGCCCTCGGCCTGGTTTCAGGTTCTACCGCCAATATTGAAAGAAGTTATTTCTTCCAGAATTCTTCCCCAGGTAGTAGCGTCTTGGAAGTGCAGGCAGGCAATAGTGCTGTTATCAGTTTAAGCAATTTTTATCAGAATTCCGGAGGTCTTGCCGTAGTCAATTCAGGAGGAAGTCTTTCCATAGCCCGCTCCAGTTTTTATGATAATTCGTCAGGTGTCATCATCCATAATACTGGTAATTTGACTCTGACCAATTCGACCATTGGTGGCAATGATCTTTCTGCCAATCTAAGTGCTATCAACATTGCTG
>JADLFY010000103.1 GCA_020849575.1 Candidatus Peregrinibacteria bacterium | reverse complement strand
TTTTTGGAGAGCGGCCCAGGCAGTATAATCCCCTGCTTCAATCAATTTTAGTTCTTCAGCGTGTTTGGCTGGATCAAATTTCAGATGGAACATTTTGGGAGTACCTGCTTTATCTACGTTATTGGTAGTTGAAGTAGATTGTGCTCCTACGATAGAGGCACCCAGAGATGCTGTTACCAGGACACCGGCAAGTAATTTAGTGGGAAGATTCATTAATTTTATATTAAGAAATATTACTGTAAACCATGGACTTACAGTAATTGATACAAAGCGACTGGAAATTTTATTACAAAATTATTCCTGTCTTAAATGGAATATGATTAAAAGGCTCATGATAGCTGCAAAGAAGCACCAGACAGAAAATAAACCCGAATAGAAAAAGAAGAAACTAACAAAATAAGCCAAAGACAACATGACTCCAAACAGCTTGAGAATTTTGCCGGAGGAAAGCATTGGTGGCAAAACCGTAAGCAGGAAATAGAGAGCCATTACTATCTGTTCCCCATAAACATCATAAAAATATTCAATATGCCATCCCTGTATTTCGTAATGAAGTTGATTTTGAAGCATAAAATAAGCCAAATAACCGGAAACCAAAAAACCAGGAAGAATAAAATTACGCAGTTTTTTACGGATGTCCAAGTTGGTTTCCTGTCTATAAAAAGCCAGAGGTACATAGGCCGGCCAGAGCAAAAAAGCAATAATTACAAAAGCGTAAGCAAAATAAATCTGAAAAACTGACCCAAAGGTCAGCCAAACAAAACCTTCCAGAATTTGATGCAAAGAAAAAATGAATGGTATAGAGAATAACATTCTATTCCTGGGCTTAATTTTCTTTGGTTTAATAACTGCTGAAACGCCGGCTATACCTCCACCCGCTATAAAACTGGCTGGTGCGCAAAAACACATATGGTAATTTTATTTGACTATATAATAGTTGCTGAAGAAGTTTTTGACAATTTAAGTTTGAAAAAAAGAAGGCTTTGAATTAGATTCATAGCGCACCTGATAAGCGCGAGTGGCGAAACTGGCAGACGCACTACGTTCAGGTCGTAGCGCACGCTAGGGCATGGAGGTTCAAGTCCTCTCTCGCGCACCATTTGGAAAAATTATGAATAATGCAAGAATATATAGCCTCTCGTTTGCTGCCGTCTATCCCCTGTATATTCAGAAAGCTGAGAGAAAAGGCCGTTCCAAAGCAGAAGTAGACACTATCATTAGCTGGCTGACAGGATACGATCAACATTCTCTGCAGCAGCAAATTGACCAAAACAGCAATTTTGAAGAGTTTTTCAAAAAAGCTCCACGCATCAACCCAAATGCCTCAAAAATTACGGGGGTCATTTGTGGATATCGCGTGGAGGAGATTGAAGACAAACTCGTGCAACAGGTTCGTTATTTGGATAAGCTGATTGACGAATTGGCCAAAGGTAAAGCGATGGAGAAAATTTTAAGGAAATAGAAAAACTGGTAGGAGGATTTTTGGGTAGGACTGAGAAAAATAATATGATAAAACTTACCAAGCTGTCGGGGTGTAGCGCAGTTGGCTAGCGCGTACGCATGGGGTGCGTGAGGTCGCGGGTTCAAGTCCCGCCACTCCGACCAATTTTTTGGCCAAGCGAAAATTGGTTTGAACTAAGTATTTTTGCCATGTAGTCACAGGTTCAATAAATTGAAAGTAACAACAAAATGAACAAAGAGTATTTCATCAAATTGGCAATAGAACTGGCTCAAAAATCTAAGGAACCTCTCCCTTGTGGGACAGTTATTGTGAAGGACGATAAAATTATTGCAGAGTCAGATGGACTGATATAGGATTACAGCGTTTGAATTTCTTTTTAAATTTAAATGAATACGGCACCCATTTTTGATGAATCCCTGCTGGGGATTAGTACCAGCAAGCTAAACATAGCTTATTGGCCAACGGTTATGCAGACCTTTGAGGCAAAAAATTATAGAGAGGCAGTTTTGGCAACACTGAGATATATAGATGGAAGTATTTTTGATAAACATAGCAATCCGGATCAAAGTGAATTTGTAATTCCACATGGGTCGATCAGACTGACAATTACTTTGAAGGATAATATGTTTTTTGTGTCAGCTCCTTTTGTAAGGGTTCCGGCTACTGGAGGCTTGCCATTACTCAGACAGGTTGCGGACATCAATTTCAATATACTTGTTCTGACCCAGATAGTGATGAAAAACGATGAGCTGTGGTTTGAATACAAATGCCCAATTGAATTATGCGATCCTTATAAACTCTACGATATTTTTAGAGAGATCTGTAATAATGCCGATTATTATGATGACATGTTCATAGAGAAATTTGGTGCACAGAGAATGGTTGAAGTTCAGGCCACACAATGGGCGGAAGGAGACGTAGAAAAAGGCTGGCAGAAATATCAGGAATATTTAAAAGAAGCTACTGATTACCTGGCTTATTTTGAAAGTAAAAGATTTTTTGGTTTTTGCTGGGATACTTTGGCGATGACTTTTATGAAAATTGATTATTACTGTGGTACACAGGGATATATACGTACAGAAATTGAAAAAGGAATTTTTGATCTGGGAGCTCAGGCACAATTACCTGATTTAATTGCCAAGGCCAAATTGGTTTTGGAAAAACTGAAAACTTTTGACCGGGCCAAATTTGCCTCATGTATGTATAAACCCAATGTTTTCATTTCATCCAAGACCAGATCTGATATTGCAGCAATTCAAAATAATCTCCGAACTTTCTATGATCGGGCCAAAAATGAAATGGGCAGTGCCGATCATATCGGGGCTACACTTAGCCTGATGTATGGAATATTTAATCTTTATTTCCGGAATGAAATTCCAGCTGAAATCACCAAAATTCTCAATGAAGGATTAAAAAATGCCAGTCAAAAAGAATGGAAGCTGGCTTCTGAGGCTCTTTGGAAAGCAGCTAATACAGTTATGGAAATGACCAATCCGACAGTTTCTAACCAATAAATTTACCATGGATATTACAACTGATTTAAAAGCATTATCGAGAGCCGTAGTAAAAATAAGCACGGCTGCGGGCAGTGGGAGCGGATTCTATCTGAAGGATAGAGGAATTATCGTGACCAATTATCATGTCATTTCCGGATTTATGCGTGTAGGTCTGGAAACACAAAATAAAGACCGTTTCCCGGCTAAAGTCGTGTTTATCAATCCGACTTATGATTTGGCTTTTCTTTTACCTGAAGGCCCCTTGGATTTGCCCAGTCTGACTGTGCAATCCGTAGAAAATATTCAAAGTATGGAACCGGTGTCAGTGCTGGGTTTCCCTTTTGGAATGCCTTTCACTATTACCAATGGTATTATTTCATCTGCCGATCAGCTGTTGGATGGCAAACGCTATATTCAGACTGATGCTGCCGTAAATCCGGGAAATAGTGGTGGACCAATGGTAAATTCACGAGGTGAAGTGATTGGTGTAACTACCTGCAAATTTAATAATGCTGATAATGTCGGGTTTGCCGTGCCAGCAAATCAATTATTGGATGAATTGAATTCGTTTGCCGAGAATAAGGAAATGAAATATTCCTTTAAATGTGTTTCCTGTAATCATTTGATTTTTGATAAAATTGAATATTGTCCGAATTGCGGAATGGAGGTTGATGTGGCCAAATATTTTGCTGAACCACAGGTAAGTCCGATTGCACTGTTTGTAGAAAAGGCTATTGAAGGTATGCAGGTCGACCCGGTAATTGCCAGGTCAGGTCAGGATTTCTGGGAATTCCACAAAGGAAGTGCTTTGATCAGAATTTTTATTATGAGAAATTATTATCTTTGTGCTACTTCTCCACTGGTAAAATTACCCAAGGATAAAATTGAAGAATTCTATAAATATATTTTGGGCCAGCCACATGCTCCATTCTATTTGGGCATCAATAATAATCTGGTTTATCTGTCCTATAGAATTTATCTGGGTGATATGGATTCAGTTGATCGTGAACAATTGCAGCGAAATTTTTCTGAATTAGCCAATAAAGCTGATGAAATAGATCATCTGCTAAATGAGAAATTCGGTTGTGAACTTTCTGATTTCGCTAAAGTATAAATGAAATAAGGCCCGCCGGATGGCGGGCCTTTTTGAATGTGATAACTGGTGATTAGAGCCGAGAATAAGGAGAATAATCTTTAAGTAGTAGGCGTGGTGTCGGTGGTAGTGCCAGAATCAGAGGTGGTGGTGTCAGAAGTGGTTGAAGTAGTATCAGAAGCAGCGGGGGTGGTGCTATAAGTAGTTGTTTCCAAACCTTCAATATTGGCAGTCAGAGAGGTCAGCATGGTTAACATGGTTGATTCCAGAGCAATTGGACCGGCAATTCGATAGATTCTGGTAGAACCGTTGATTTTGGCTGAAAGCTGAAGATTGTTGGTACCATCGTCTGAAGCAGATTTTTTGTACATAAAGCCCTGATAATCAAGATTGGGCTGGAAGTTTTCGTCAGCTGGCAATAATTCCAGAGTGATGGAAGGAGCATTTTCTGTTAAATCTTTTGGACCAAAACCGTAGGTACGAATAGCTGTTTGATTGGTATTTTCAATTGAACTGTAAAACCAGTTGCGTGGGTATTGAACAGCAAATTTATAACTTTCACTGACATATATACCAAATTGATCAGAAACTGGTGGCTGTGAGCCTGTGTCTGGATTTTCTTCAGCAGGAGTGGAAGGCTTGGAAAGCATATTGCGGAAGCGATAAATAATTTCAGCAGCGCGGCCACGGGTCAAAGCCTGATCGGGATGAATATTGTTTTGTTCGTCAGTATCAAGCAGGTTATTGATTTTGGCAAAATTCACATATTTGCTGTACCACTGACCAGGCATGACATCAGCATAAGGAATTTGAGCGAGAGTAGATTTACTCAAATCAACTTTTTGAGCCAATTCCAGCATTTTGAGGAATTCAACCAGATTTACTGACTGTGAGGGGCGGAAAGAGCCATCCGGATAACCTGAAACTATTTCCAAGAAAGCAGCCCGATTTAAATAGCTGGTATACCAGGTATTGGCTTCAGTATCTGAAAATTTGGCCGAAGCAATGCCCGTATTAAAATCAAGATCAGCGACTTCAAAAACCAGTTTCAGGGCTTCTACACGATTGAGTGGTTGATCAGGATGAAAAGTGTTGTCAGAATAGCCGGACAATACCCCCTGATATCTGAGCACAATAATGGCATTGTAATAAGGATGATTTACAGATACGTCATTAAAATCCTCAAATCCTTTGGTTACTGTTTTGACGGTGGAGGTAGCAGTAGTCCCGCTGGTAGTCGTACTGGTATCAACCGCAGTAGATTCGTCTGAAGTTTCGGCGGTGGTAGTAAGGCTAGTATCAGTGGCTGAATTATCAACTAATGGTGGCAACTCATCGGCAGCCAAAACATTTCCAGCTAATAAAGTTGTAGCGAGCAGAATAATGAATGATTTTTTAAACATAAATTTGGTTTTAAAATGGCTGAGCCCTCCAGGAGAACCCAGCCGTTTAGAGGTATTAATGCGCTGAGTTATCTATTTGTTGCCTTTATGAAGAACTTTGTGATCCAGAGAGATTTTGCCAGGTCCTGAAGCAGAAATATGTAAGAGAGAGAAGAAAATCAAAGCTACATAGAGGCTGCCCATACCCATCAATCCTTCCTTGGGAAGATGAAGAGTAAAGAAGGCAACAGCTATGGAAAACATTACTGGAATAGTAGCAAAGCAAGTCCATAAACCGAGAACCAACAGAGCGCCACAGACCAATTCGGCTATAGCCAAGACCCAGGCCATGATGGCTGGGAAAGGAATACTAAGGCCAGTTAACATGCCTTCCACCATGGGGATATTATTGATTTTGCCCCAACCGGCATAAATAAAAATCACGCCCAGCATCAGTCTAAGTAATAACTTCGTGTAAGGAGTGAAGGCTTCGCAATTCGTTTTCATGTTTTGATTTTGTTAAGTTTTATTTTGTGTCAGATATGATGCTGACTATAAAAGATTTAAGCACTTTTGAAGATTTTTGGCAACAGCTCTATAAATATCAGGCTTGGTGAAATCCAATCCAACTTTTTTTAATTGAATTAAAGGGAAATCATTTCCGCCTGATTTGAGCAGATGGAGATAATCATGAGTGGCTTTGACAGAAGTTTTGGGATTAAGGATTTGATCAGAAAAATAATAGGCAGCAGCAATACCAGTAGCGTAAACATAAACATAAAAATTGTAGTAGAAATGAGGGATTCTAGCCCATTCGTACTGTATATAAGGGTCTGGGGCGAGGGCCGGTCCATGATAAAGTTTATTCAATTTTTCATATTGTTCGTTGAAAAACTGAACTGTCAGTGGCTCCCCTTTCTCAAGATGACTATGAATGAGCAATTCAAATTCGGCAAACATAGTTTGGCGGAAATAAGTTGCCCGGATGGCATCTATTTCGTAAGCCAAAACCGATTTTAATTTGACCGGGTCATGAGCAAATTTTTTGAGCAGATGACGAGTAAGTAAACGTTCATTGACGGTGGAAGCAATTTCAGCTGTGAATAAAGTGTAGTCAGCCAGGTTGTAAGGCTGATTTTTGCGGGCCAAATAGGAGTGCATGGAATGCCCACCTTCATGAATCAGCGTATAAACATCATTGAGTGTACCGTTGAAATTCATGAGGATATAGGGATCTGAATCGTAACACCCTCCTGAGAAAGCTCCGCTTCTTTTACCTTTATTCTCATATTTATCCACCCAGCCATTTCTAAGTCCATCAGACATGATTCGGACATATTCCTCACCCAAAGGCCGAACTGCTTCGAGGCAGAGATCGACGGCCTCATCGTAACTGAAATGCAGAGGTTTTTGATCAAAAATATTGACCCGCAAATCGTACATACTGAGTTTTTTCAGTTTAAGTTTCTTGGCACGGAAAGCAAAATATTTGTAGAGGGTTTTGAGGCTTTTGTGAGTTTCGTCGATGAGTGTACGATAGACCTTTGGATCAATCATATTGTTGGAGATGGCTGCCTCCAGCGAAGAGTTATACTTCTTGGCTTTAGTATAAAAATCATGCTGTTTCACACAAAGATTAAGTGTCTGGGCATAAGTGTGAATATGAGCCTGATAGGATTTATAAAAATTTTCAAAATTATCCCGGCGCACACGACGGTCTGGGCTTTCGGAATATTTGGAATAAAGGCCATAGGTAATCTGTACTTCTTTGCCCTCTTGGTCTTTTATTTTACCAAAAGTTAAATCAACATTATCCAAAGCGCTAAAAATATCTTCAGGACCAGGAAATAATTTTCCTACCTGGGACATAATTGCTTCTTCAGCATCTGAAAGAATATGTTTTTTCTTGGCCAGAATTAATTTCAGTTCACGATGATAAAGGTGAAAATTTTTATCCTTGAGTAATTTTTTCAGATAACTTTCTGGTTGATGGGAAAGTTCAGGAGACTGGAAAGAAGTGGTTTGGGAAAAAGTCGTATAGAGATTCTGGGCTTTCTGAGTGATGATTTGGGCATGATGATCAGATAAATCCACAGCACTCAAATGACTGGCATAGACATAAAGCATTTCGATTTGTCTAAGCACAGCTGAAGATTTTTGAAAAAACTCCAGAAGTTTTTTTGAATCAGCAAGTTTACCTTTGAAAGATGCTAGTGGTTTAATTTGTTTAGACACATTTTCAAAAGATTTATTCCATGCTGAAAGTCCGGAAAACATTTTTTCCAGTTTCCAGCGGTGTTGGGTCGGAACTGAAGCACGTGAATCAAAATAAGTTTTAGCCTGTTTAGGCTTACCAGAGGTCTTTTTAGCCATTTTTAAAATTGGGTTTTAAGGGTAATTTTTTGACATAATAGGTTCGATCAGTATTATTAGTAAAGTCGAAATAGGAAAAAATTCCAGTTTACGCGCAGTCAAAAAGTTAATAATTTTTATAAAAATGGGGAAAAATTTAGTAATAGTAGAGTCACCTGCTAAGGCGAAAACAATTTCTAAGTTCCTGAGCAAGGATTTTCAGGTAGAGGCTTCAATTGGACATATCAGGGATTTACCAAGTAATGCCCAGGAAGTTCCGGAAAAACATAAAGGTGAAAAATGGGCCAGGTTGGGAGTGGATGTAGATCATGATTTCAAGCCACTATATATAATTCCTGATACCAAGAAAAAACAGGTCAGCAAACTGAAGGATGCCATCAAAAAAGCCGATGTACTCTATCTGGCAACGGATGAGGATCGCGAAGGAGAGAGTATTTCCTGGCATTTGCTGGAAATTCTTAAACCAAAAGTTCCGGTGAAAAGACTGGTATTTCATGAAATTACTAAGGAAGCCATACAAGGAGCCCTGAAAAATCCACGTACAGTAGATATGAATCTGGTACATGCCCAGGAAACGCGTCGTATTTTGGACCGTCTTTATGGTTATGAAGTATCTCCGGTTTTATGGAAAAAAATTGCTCCCCGCCTGTCGGCGGGTCGCGTACAATCCGTGGCTATCAGGCTGGTAGTAGAACGTGAAAAAATGCGCCAGAAATTCAAACCATCAAGTTATTTTGATTTAACAGCAGAATTTTTAAGTGAAAGAAAAGATAAATTTAGTGCTGAACTCAAAGAAATTTTCGGGAAAAAACTGGTACATGGTAAAGATTTTGATCCTGAAACCGGAAAGCTGAAAGGTACTGGGAAAATTCATCTGAATGAGAAAGAAGCCAATGATTTGAAAGAAGCAATTCTGAAAAATGATTTTCAAATTGGTTCAATCGAACAAAAACCATTTACCAGAAATCCTGAAGCACCATTTACCACTTCGACCCTGCAACAGGAGGCGGCCAGAAAACTTCGTTATTCAGCCAAAAAGACCATGCAGGTAGCGCAGAAACTCTATGAAAATGGTTATATTACCTATATGAGAACTGACTCGACAACTTTGGCTGAGTCAGCAGTAAAGGAGGCCCGAAGCCTGGCTACTAAACTTTATGGAGCAGAATATATTGCTGAAAAACCAAGACAATTTGCTTCAAAAATCAAAAATGCCCAGGAAGCGCATGAAGCGATCAGACCATCCGGTTCAACTTTTGCTTTGCCGGAAACTTTGGCTAAAAGCGGGAAATTAACTGATGAAGAAGCTGCACTTTATGAATTGATTTGGAAAAGAACAATTGCCTCTCAAATGAAAGAAGCAAAGATGATGTCGACTATTGTGGAAGTAACCGATGAGAAGCATGTTTTTGTGGCCAGCGGTAAACAGATTATTTTTGCCGGATTCCTGAAAGCCTATGTACAGGGATCAGATGATCCGGAAGAGTAATTAGAAGATCAGGAAAGAATTTTGCCTGAACTGAACAAAGGAGAAAAGGCAGAGGTAAAGAGTATGGAAGTAAAAGCACACAGTACCAAACCAATTGCCAGATATACTGAAGCGTCTTTGATCAAAGAATTGGAAGCAAGAGGAATTGGTAGACCGTCTACTTATGCCACGATTATGGATACGATTGTCAGACGTGAATATGTATTTAAACAGGGATCAGCTTTGGTACCAACTTTTGTGGCCTATGCGGTAGTTTCACTAATGGAAAAATATTTTACTCATTTGGTGGATTATACCTTTACGGCTGAGATGGAAGAAGATTTGGATAAAATTGCTGAAGGTGACAAAAAATCAATTCCTTATCTGGATAGTTTTTATTTTGGCAAACCCCATCATGAAGGTTTGGTAAAACTGATCAAACAGGAAATTGATGCCAGAGAAGTCTGTACAATTAATTTACCTGATACCAAAGAAATTCAAGTGAGAATCGGGAAATTCGGACCATATATTGAAAAAGGTGAAAAGAAAGCGCCAATCCCTGATGATACAGCACCAGCGGAATTGACTGAAGAAGCTGCAGAAAAATTATTGGAAAATACCAAAACTGAAATTGATTCAATTGGTAAACATCCTGAAACTGAATTGGAAATTTTTAGAAAAGTGGGTAGATTTGGACCATTTTTGCAGATGGGTGAAAAGGGTGACAATGGTTTCAAGATGAAGTCAATTCCGCGATTTTTGTCTCCAGAGAATTTGACTATGGAACAGGCTGTGGAAATTCTCAGCTGGCCAAAGAAAGTTGGTGATACCAAAGCCGGTGAAGAAGTTATTTTTGATGTCGGACCATATGGTCCTTATATCAAAGTAGGCGGGAAAAATCGTCCGCTTCCTGAAGGTTATGATGCCATGACTTTGAGTATTGAAGATGTAGAAAAGATTATCAAGAGCCCGGCTAATCTCTCCGGCAAAGGCAAAAAAGGTGGCGCGCCACAAAGCAGTTCGGCTCTGAAAGACTTTGGTAATGGTATAGTAGCCAAGTCGGGACGTTATGGTATTTATCTGACTAATGGTAAAGTAAATGCCGCTATTCCAAAAGGTCAGGGTTATCAAAATATGACTGCGGAAGAAGCTGAAGAATTAATTAAAAAGAAATTAAAATAATTAATTATGAAAACAATTAAAGAATTAATGCAGTGGCGTTTTGCCTGTCAGCACTTTGATGCAGAAAAGAAAATTTCGGAGGATCTGCTCAAAGATTTACTGGATACTGCCAGACTGGCTCCAAATTCTTTTGGAATACAAGCCTGGAAATTCATCGTGGTAACTGATATGGAATTGCGTAAAAAACTGATGCCGGCCTGCTACAATCAACCCCAGGTAATGGAGGCGTCAGCACTGGTGTTTTTCTGTGCCAGAACTGATTTGACCGGTGAAAATGGAGTGATCGCAAGACATGTAAAATTGAGCCATGATGTACAAGGACGCAGCGATGCGCAGTCGGCCGGTTTCAGTAAAATGCTTAATGATGTGGCTAACAGCAAATCACCGGAAGAATTAAAAACCTGGTTACAGAAACAAGTTTATATCCCGGTGGAAGCCCTGATTCTGGCTGCTGCTGAAAAAGAAATCGATTCCTGTCCAATGGAAGGATTTAGTCCGGCAGAAGTGGCAAAGGTATTGGAATTACCGGAATATATTCATCCGACTGTCTTGGTAAGTCTGGGTTATCGAAATATGGAACAACCAAAGAAAGTCAGATTCCCGTTGGAAGAAGTGGTGGAATTCCGGAACTAAATTTTGGGACTAGAAAATGGGCTAGGATAAATACTGCTGGCCC
>JADLFY010000102.1 GCA_020849575.1 Candidatus Peregrinibacteria bacterium | reverse complement strand
TAACCTGAATAATAAGTCGTTTTTTGATTTGGATCATTCAGTGAAGGCACATCATCGTGACGAAGAACTACATGATAACCAAATCCTGAAGCCTGATTTTGAGCTTTCACCACCACACCATTGGCAATAGCATAAACCGGTGTACCAGCTGGCATTTTGATATCTACAGCCAAATGACTTCCGGCATATTCTTTACCATCCAATTTATAATCACCCATATAAGGAGTACTGAAAGTAACCTGGGCATTTCGAATTGCTTTATCTGCAGCATTTTTATAATTCAAGGAACTGGCTGGAATAGTGAGTACTGAAGGATCATAAGTAGGGAATTCAACCAGCTTATCCTGGGGAATTTGGGCATAAGGCAATTTCCAGTCGGCTGCAGCCAAGTCTACCCAGTTGGGCACTCTTTTTACTGGAGTTACTGTGCCGTCAAAGGGTGCAGACTTTTTACCTGCCAAAACGTTAGCCTGAAAATCCATTACACTGGTGCCAAAAAGCATACCAACCAAAACAAAGGCTCCCACAATGGATAATATTTGCTTATAATTTTTTTCTAAATATGATCTAACGGAATTCATTTTGTTTTTGTTTTAAAAATCTTATAATTATAGCACAAAAAGGCTGTTTTTTCAAACCATCAACCATAAATATGGCTAGCACAAATACTCCACCTCAAAGAATTCTGGAAAATCTTCAGGATTTGGCTGAATTTTCCCTTCAAATAAAAGAAAAACTGCTTTTTCCCTCTCTTTTGCTTTTATCAGGGCAATTGGGGGCAGGAAAAACAGCTTTTACCAAAAAACTGGCTTCCCTTTATGGTTTTCCTGAGAATACCGTCAAAAGTCCCAGTTTTAGCTTGATCAACATTTATCAAAATGATCTGATTCAAATTAATCATCTGGACTTCTATAGGTTGGAGGCCCCCGATATCTTTTTACAGGAAAATTTAAAAGAACTTCTCAGCAATCCCCAAAGTCTGACCATAGTTGAATGGCCTGAGCGATTGGAATTGGAAAAAATCAGCCATTTACCCCGCCAAATTCTGCAGCTCAATTTTCAGCTCAAAAATCAAGGAGAAAAAACTTTCAGAACAGTACAAATCCATGATAAAAGTATCTAAACTAACAAGAAATCATGGGATTTGTCCATTTAAATGTTCACTCACATTACAGTCTCCTGGACGCTTTAGGTACTCCTAAAGACATCATCAAAAAGGCCAAAGAACAGGGTTTTTCAGCAGTTGGATTGACTGATAACGCTTACCTTTATGGTGCAGTGGAATTTTATAAAGCTGCTAAGGAAGCCGAAATAAAGGCCGTGATTGGTTGTGAATTTTATCTGGCCGAATCTCATTTCGACAAATCTCCGGATTCCGAAAAGAAAACCTATCGTCTGACCATCCTGGCCAAAAATAATCAGGGATATCAAAATCTTTTACAATTATCCACTACGGCTTCACTGGAAGGTTATTTACATGTACCCAGAATAGATTTCCCCTTACTTCAAAAACATCACGAAGGATTAATAGTGCTGAGTGGCAGTAAATGGGGAGAATTATCACAATTGCTGATTAATGATCAGGATGAACTGGCCGAAGAGCTTGCTGTCACATACCAAAAACTTTTTGGTGAAAATTACTATATAGAAATACAAAGGCATCCTCAAATTGCTTCTTATGCCAAAATCGAAAATAAACTGATTTTCTTGGCCAAAAAACTGGGCATAGGCCTGGTCGCCACTTATGGTCCACATTATCTCAAACCAGAAGATGCTACCACCCATGACATTTTGATTTGTATTGGCAGACAAACCAATATCAATGATGCAAATCGCTACCGTTATGACGGAGATTTTTCTTTTAAATCTCCCCAGGAAATGGAAGAAATATTTAAGGATTTACCTGAGGCGCTGGAAAACACCGTCAAAATTGCTGATCAATGCGATGTTAATTTGAAATTTGGACAATATCTTATTCCCATCTTCAAGACACCTAATGGAGAAAGTTCCAAGGAATATTTGAGATTTCTATGTGAAAAAGGTCTCCGAGAACTTTTCCCGCTGGAAAGACAGGAACAGGCCCAAAAACAACTAAATTACGAGTTGGAAGTGGTCGATAAAATGGGATTTAACGATTATTTCCTAATCACTTGGGATTTTATTAATTATGCCAAAAATAACGGTATTATGGTGGGACCAGGACGTGGATCAGCTGCTGGCGCCATTATTGCCTATACTTTAAAAATCACCGAACTAGATCCAATTGAACATGGACTGGTTTTTGAAAGATTCTTAAATCCCGATCGTATCTCCATGCCGGATATCGATATAGATTTTGCCGATTCTCGTCGTCATGAGGTTTTGGAATACACCATCAATAAATACGGCAAAGATTGTGTTTCCCAGGTAATTACTTACGGTACCATGTCGGCCAAGGCAGCTGTGAGAGATGTGGGTAGGGGAATGGGCTACAGCTATTCAGAAGTAGATCAAATTGCCAAAGCGGTTCCGCCCCCAATACTTGGCAAACACACCCCTTTGGCCATCTCTACTGTCAAGGACCCGGCCCTTAGTGATGTTTATCAAAACAATCCCCGAGCCAAAGCTTTGCTCGACAATGCTATCAAACTGGAAGGAACCGTGCGTCATGCTGGTACCCATGCCTGTGCTGTAATTATTGCCGATCGCCCACTGGTCAATTTCACTCCGCTGCAACGTGCCACAGACGGTAGTGATGGTATAGTTACGCAGTATTCCATGAAATACTTGGAAGACATTGGATTGCTCAAAATGGACTTCCTTGGGCTCAAAAACCTTACTTTAATCGAAAAAGCCATCAACCTGATTGAGGAAAGAACTGGCGAAAAAGTCGACATCACCAAAATCCCTTTAAATGATGAGAAAACTTTTGAAGTACTGCAAAGAGGGGACACTACCGGTGTATTTCAATTAGAATCCTCCGGCATGCGCCGTTACATTCGTGAATTAAAACCCACTAAGTTTGATGACATAGTGGCAATGATTTCACTTTATAGACCGGGTCCGCTGGAATGGATTCCAACTTATATAGAAGGCAAACACAAACCAGAAACCATCAAATATCAGGATCCCTCCTTTGAAGGCATTCTCAAGGAAACCAATGGCATCGCCATTTATCAGGAACAAATTTTACAAATTGCCCGCATATTTTCCGGATTTACTCTCGGTGAAGCTGATATTTTGCGCAGAGCAGTAGGTAAAAAAGATCCCAAAGCTCTGGCTGAACAAAAAGACAAATTCGTTCAGGGTGCCATCAAGTCTGGTCACACCGAAAAACATGCCACAGAAATTTTTGAAAAAGTAGTTGAACCATTTGCCGGTTACGGCTTCAACAAATCCCACGCCGCCTGTTA
>JADLFY010000101.1 GCA_020849575.1 Candidatus Peregrinibacteria bacterium | reverse complement strand
TGGCTATTTGAGATTCGGGAAATTGATGATCGCCAACTTGAAATTCAGAAATCTTGCCTACTTTTTTGTAGGAGTCGATTTGATTTGAAGTAATTGCTGCGACTCCCCAGGAATCATAACCACGATATTCAAGTTTTTTTAACCCTTCAATTACCAATTCTGGGGCATTGATTTTTGGCCCTAGGTAAGCGAAAATTCCACACATGTCTAGATGTTTTTAAGAAAAAATGTAATGAGGTCTTCGGTTTGAGTCATTTCAGCTGGAGCAGCTTTGAGTACATGATAAATTTCACCACGCTGATAACCCAGACCAATTAAGGCGGCTGTAACTTCTTCTAATTGTTGTTCAAGTTTACTGGAAATTTCCTGATGAGATGATGGCTGAACTTTATTTTTTAATTCAACAATAATTCGTTCGGCTGATTTTTTGCCAATGCCAGGAATTTTGCTCAGGAAAGCGGTGTTTTCCTGTACTATGGCGTTTTTTACGGCATTGCTGTCAGAAGATAGAATTTCCAGAGCAGTTTTGGGACCAACTCCGTTAACACTGATTAATTGTTTAAAAAAATTCAGTTCTTCAGAATTGGCGAAGCCAAATAAACTGAGTTCATCCTCCCGAACTTTGGTGTAAATAAAAAAAGTCTGGTCAGAACCGATTTCTACTTTTTCATGCAGTGCAGCAGGCAGAAAAACCTGGTAGCCCAAACCATTAGTTTGCACTATGGCTGAGTTACTGTCTTTGTGAATAATTTTTCCTTCTAGGTAAGCTATCATTTTGTTTTTGTACAAATTCTAGACTGAGTCCTGGAATCTGCTCAGGAAGTTTTTCTTGAAAGTAGTGAAAGTTCCGGCTGAAATATGTTCACGTACTTTTTCCATTAACTTCAGGAGGAAGTATAGGTTATTTAGCGTAAGTAGTCGAATGCCCAGCATTTCATTTTCCTTGACCAGATGGCGAATATAACTTCGGCTAAATTTTGCTGTAGGGTTATTTGGGTCTTCAGGATCGAGTGGAAGCTGGTCGAGTTTATACTCTTCGTTTTTGATTTGATGTCTGCCGTCATTATTGTAAAAACATCCATGTCGAGCCACTCTGGTGGCATGGACACAGTCAAACATATCGATGCCCCTTTCAATACTTTCCAACAAATCATTGGGGGTGCCGACGCCCATTAGATAACGTGGTTTTTGCTCTGGATAATGCGGCTGCATGATATCCAAAATATGATACATTTCAGAGCGTTCTTCGCCCACGGAGAGCCCGCCAATGGCCAGACCATGGGTATTCAGACTGGAAATAAACTGAGTCGATTCGAGGCGGAGATCTTCAAAAAGAGTTCCCTGAATAATAGGAAATAAAGCCTGTTCTGGTCTTTGACCATTTTTAGCTTTTTCCAATTCCTGATGATGTTTAACGCAACGTTCAGCCCAGCGATGGGTTCTGTCCAGGGCGGCCTGAGCATATTTTTTTTCTGAATTATGTGGAGCACATTCATCCAGAGCCATGATAATATCTGCGCCCAAATTATGTTCTATTTCGATAACCTTTTCCGGAGAGAAATAATGTTTCTGTCCATCAAGATGTGATTTGAACTCTACACCATCTTCGCTGATTTTTACCCGGTTATTGCCACTTTTGGAGCCATGTCCCATAGAAAAAACCTGAAAACCACCGGAGTCAGTGAGAATGGGTTTTTTCCATTGTGTCCACTGATGCAAACCACCCATCTGGCGAATTAGTTGATCGCCTGGTCGCAGGTAGAGATGATAGGTATTGGCCAAAATGATTTGAGCACCAATTTGTTCCAGTTCATCTGGAGAAACACCTTTAACAGATCCCAAAGTTCCTACGGGCATGAAAATTGGTGTTTCAATTACACCATGAGGAGTTTGAAATAAGCCGCGTCTGGCTTTGGAATTTGAATCTTTGGCTAAGATTTGAAATTCAAACATGGGGCTGAGGTTTTAAAAAACCCTCCGGCCTGGAGGGTTTAGCTTGTTCTTGATTTAGGCCTTCTTCTTTTTGGCAGTAGCTTTTTTAGCTGGCTTTTCAGCTTTGTCAGAGGCTTCTGCTTTTGGCTTGGCTTCCTTTGGTTTGTTCTTTTCCTGAGCCTTGGCAACTTTAGCCATGAATTTAGCAACCTGATCGTTTCTAACTTCATTTCTTCTCTTACCTGTATAGAAAGGATGAGAGGCTGAAGAGGCTTCAACTCTGATGACGAAGTGTTCTACACCGTCGATTTTTTTAGTTTCTTCAGAATGTAGAGTGGAGGTAGTAACGAATTCTGCTCCGCTCATTACATCGAGGAAAACTACTTTATTGAGTTTTGGATGAATATTGTCTTTCATGACTTGTTTTTATGAGTTTCTCGCTAAAAAGCGAGTGAATTATATTGATAAGTCCAGGTTTAGGCAAGCTTATTTTATGGCTGTCTGGTCTTTGGTAGGGCTTTCTTCTGTTTCTTCAGAAACACGGTCAACTTTTTTGGTTTCTTCTACTATAGTAGTGGAAGCAACCTGATCACCACCGTTCATTCTCATCAGATAGACCCCCTGAGTGGTACGTCCCTGGCTTGGAATAGAGCTTAGTTTGAGACGAATTACCTGTCCAAGTTTGGAAATAATAATCAAATCATCATTGGATCCTTCTGGTACAATTTTGGCTCCGACGATTTTACCTGTTTTGGCAGTGATATTGGCGGTTTTAACACCGGTTCCGCCGCGGGTTTGCAGACGATATTCAGAGATATTTGAAGATTTACCCAAACCATTTTCCATGATGACCAGTAAATCGGTGTTTTTTGGATCTTTTACTACATCCATATCTACAACTTCATCTCCATCTTTGACTTTGATACCTCTGACACCCATGGAAGCGCGGCCTGTGGCACTAACATCTTCTTCTTTGAAACGGATAGATTTGCCCTGTTTGGTGACAATGATTACTTCTTGCGTATTGGAAATTTGACGTACCCAGTGAAGCATATCTCCATCACGTAATTTGATGGCAATTAAACCGGATTTGCGGACATTAGCGAAATCTTCAACCTTGGTTTTTTTGATGGTACCTTTGGTAGTACACATGATCAGGTTTGAGCCGGTTAATTTTTCACCAGTTGGTAAAATGCCGGTTACCACTTCATTTTCCATTAGTTGGAGCAGATTAACTACCGGAGTACCTTTGGCGGTTCTTGAAGCCTGAGGTAATTCATAAACTGGCTGTCTGAAGACACGACCGAGATTGGTGAAAAATAGCAGTTCGTCGTGATTGTTACATTGAAGTAAAATGCTGATTTCGTCTTCTTCTTTGGTGGTGGCGCCAATAATGCCTTTCCCACCACGTCCCTGCGTCTGGAAAGTATTGGAAGGAATTCTCTTGATGTAATTTTCCCGGGACATCATGACTACCATTGATTCGTTGGGAATGGTGTCTTTGCTGGAGAATTTGCCGACCTGGTTGGGATTGATTTCAGTTTTTCTATTATCTCCATAGGTAGCAATCATTTCTTTGGTTTCTTCGATAACAATTTTGATGATTTTCTTTTCATCGGCCAAAATAGTTTCGAGGTCTTTGATAAGAGCCAATTTCTCTTTTAATTCATCTTCGATTTTCTTTCTTTCCAAGCCGGCAAGAGTTTGGAGTCTCATTTCCAGAATAGCTTTGGATTGTAAATCAGAAAGTTTAAATTTCTTCATCAAAGCTGCATGTGCATCTTCTTTGGTTTCAGCTTTGCGAATGGTGGCAATAATTTCGTCAATGTGATCCAGAGCAATTTTCAAGCCCTCCAGAATGTGAGCTCTGGCTTT
>JADLFY010000100.1 GCA_020849575.1 Candidatus Peregrinibacteria bacterium | reverse complement strand
TGATCGTCTGGTAGTTAAACATGTCCACAAAACTGATCCGGAAATGTCCAATGGCGATCAAATCGAAGTGCCCAATCCTGATCGTACCCGTTTAGCTGATTCTGTAGAGCTTTCCCTCAAACAGGGTATGGGACAGATGATTGTGGTTGATCACGATACCAAAGAAGAACAATTATTTTCTGAACAATACGCCTCGGCCGACTCCGGTTTGAATATCCCTGAAATCACCCCCAGCCTTTTCTCTTTCAATTCGCCTCAGGGAGCCTGCGACCATTGTCACGGCCTCGGCACCAAATTGGAAATCGACCCCAAACTGGTCATTCCCAATCCCAATTTAACTTTAGCCGAAGGTGCCATTATGCCCTGGTCTGCTACTACCAGCCATTTGACTTGGTATAACCGCATTCTGGAAGCTGTTTCCAGCGATACTGGGTTTTCCATGCATGTACCGATTAAAAAGCTTTCCAAAGAACATCTCAATACAGTTCTCTATGGCACAGGTGATAAACGCTATAAAGTTAAATTAAAGGGCAAACAGTTTGATGAAGAGTCAGGCAGCGGTTTTAATGGCGAGTATATGACCCGTTTTGAAGGTGTTATTCCCAATCTTGAACGTCGCTACCACGAAACCGATTCTGATTACATTCGCAAAAAGATTGAGAAATACATGCAAATTCTCATTTGTCCCAAATGTGATGGCAATCGTTTAAAGAAAGAAGTACTGGCTATCAAAATCAATCAACAATCAATCATTGATGTTACCCGTATTTCCGTTCGTAACGCTCATCAATTTTTCAATAATCTTGATCTCACTCCGTCTCAGCGGGAAATTGCCAAGCTGATTATCAAGGAGGTTAACAATCGTCTCCAATTCCTCGAAGATGTGGGGCTTAGTTATTTGACCTTGGAGCGCGCTGCCAACACCCTCTCTGGTGGTGAAGCCCAGCGTATTCGTTTAGCCACTCAAATCGGCTCTAAACTCTCAGGAGTGATTTATGTACTGGATGAGCCATCTATCGGCCTGCATCAAAATGATAATGCCAAGTTAATTAATACGCTTATCTCACTGCGCGATCTGGGTAATACGGTTATTGTGGTGGAACATGATGTCGATACTATGCTGGCTTCCGATTATATTCTCGACATTGGTCCTGGTGCCGGCAAAAATGGCGGACGCGTAATTGCCTCAGGTACTCCTCAGGAAATCATGAAAAACAAAGATTCCATTACTGGTAAATACCTGGCTGGTCATGAAGAAATCTCTATTCCCAAAAAACGCCGTAAATCCAATGGTAAATCCATCAAAGTGGTAAAAGCTTCTGAGCATAATCTCAAAAATGTCACTGTCGAATTCCCTTTGGGCATCTTTATTGCCGTTACTGGTGTTTCCGGTTCAGGCAAATCTACTCTTATCAATGACATTCTGGTCAAAGAAGTCTCCAAGGCTATTTATGGTACCAAATCAGTTTCTGGGGCTCATGAACGCATTGACGGCATAGATCATTTGGACAAAATCATTAATATAGACCAGTCACCAATTGGACGTACGCCGCGCTCCAATCCCGCTACTTATACCGGCGTATTTACTGATATCCGCGACCTCTTCGCCTCCAGCCCGGAAGCCAAACTGCGCGGCTATAAATCCGGTCGTTTCAGCTTTAATGTGAAGGGCGGGCGTTGTGAAGCCTGTCAGGGCGATGGTATCAAGAAAATCGAAATGCATTTCCTGCCTGATATTTATGTAACCTGTGAAGTTTGTAATGGTAAGCGTTATAACGCTGAAACTCTGGAAGTAACTTATCGTGGCAAAAATATTGCTGATGTCCTGGATATGTCCGTCGAAGAATCCTTGGAATTCTTTGATGCTATCCCCAATATCAAGATTAAACTTGAAACTCTTCATCAGGTAGGTCTGGACTATATCAAACTTGGGCAGCAGGCCAATACACTTTCAGGTGGTGAAGCTCAGCGTATCAAGCTGGCCACCGAACTTTCCCGCAAATCTACCGGGCAAACTCTCTACGTTTTGGACGAGCCGACCACTGGTTTGCATTTTGACGACGTCAAAAAACTACTCGATGTACTACAAAAATTAGTAGAAAAGGGGAATACAGTCTTAACTATTGAGCACAATTTGGACGTAATTAAGTCCGTTGATCATATTATCGATCTTGGTCCAGATGGTGGAGATGGTGGTGGAAAAGTAATTGCTGAAGGTACGCCAGAACAGGTAGCAAAAGTTAAAGATTCCTATACAGCCATTTGGTTAAAGAAAATTCTGAAATAACTAAATCAATCCATTAAATTTAATTAAATTATACCCTATTAGGGTATTTTTTAATGTAAAAACATTTAATAAAGTTTAATAAAATTAAATAGAATTATCTAAAATTGAATGAAATCTTTGGTATGTATATAAATAGCGTTAACTCAGTTTAGTTTAATTTAAGATAATAAACTGTCGAAAAACTGTGCAAAAGTAGTTCAAAAGTTGTGTAAAGTTTAATAAACTCATCTCAAATTTAAAATTCTTCTTGAAAACCCAAAATAGGTATGTTAAACATAGTACAGTCAAACAAAACATACAGTCTCGATTGAAGACCATTAAAAACAATGATAAAATTCAGTTAAATAAAAAAGACTTGGCTTAAAACCAGACTCGCTATAATATAGCGAGCCAAAATTCTTAAAAATTTAATTGAATGCAGGAAAGAATACTTACTCCAGAGCAAGTGGCCCAAATTTTACAGGTACATCAGTTTACCGTCCTTAAGTTTATTAAACAGGGGAGATTGATAGCCAGTAAGATAGGAAGAGTATATAGAATTCGCGAAAGTGATTTAGAAAGCTTTCTCGACAATGCAGCTGGCCAACCCGGACGCTCCAAAAATAAAAAAGAAAGCCTGGAGTCCAATAACCTTGATATTAAAAGCAAAAACAAAAACAAACCTTCCCTTAACTCCAAAGACCCGGTTGCCCCAGCAGCTGAGACCGATGAAAAAATTATCATCGGAACGGTAGAAAAAATAGAAACAGAAAACCAATCTCAGCAGCAGGGCGGACAAGACCAATATTTCATCCTAAATTAACAAAAATGATCTATAACTGCCTCAACTGCGGAATCGCCATTTCCACCAAAAAAGAAAATTGCCCACATTGTAAAATTAGCAACCAGGAAGCAATCAGCCACCTCTCCGGTAAAACCAGAAAAACTGAATACTTCGACTGGAAAGAAAAACTAAAAGGATCAATTCTCACTCTGGTCACCCGCTAGTAACTCCACTCGACCATTTCACCAACTACGCCCTAGAATACCTCACAGCCCCCACTACAAATAGGGGGCTTTTGGTTTGTCAAAATATTTGCCCTTTGTCCGGCCTCAAGGACTTTCCTTAGTATCTGCTTATCTGCCACCACATTGTTTACCCACTATATTGGCAGTGCAAACACGAATCTTATCAATCGGATCAAAACTGGCTGTGACAATATTTTCCAATTCAGTCAGATTGACTATCATTTTATCCAGTCCCGAATCCTGAATTTGCCTGTATTTGGCATCATATTCAGCCACATAGGTCAATTCAGTAATAGTACTGTTTTCCCGGGCTTTAATTTTGGTAATATCTCCCATAATTGCTTCCGGAGTAATAACTGGCGGTACACCTTTATTACTGCTGGACGGCACTACGGGTGCATTTTCTTTGGCTGAATTGGATATCTGTTCCCAGACAGTTGGTTCAGAAGGACTTACTCCATTAACCTGTGTATCAACGACTTTCCCAAAGAAATCACCTACGCTATCTGCGCTAAAGGCGGAAAGCAGTCCTGGATTGGCAGCAATTTTCTTTTCCATGGCACTAAAACGTTTTTGCGTTCTTTCCACAAAACGTTGTCCCAATTTTTGTATGGTTTCAATAGTTCCAGCCAAATCCTGAATTTTTTGTTTTAAAAACTCCAGATTTGGGTCCTGACAATTTCTATAGGACTCCAATTTACTTTCATATTTGGATTTGAATTTTTCATACAGCTCATTGGCTTTGTTTATATCAAAATAAGCGGCATCATTGACAAAGCGTTGTATGAATTTCGCCTTAATGTCCCCGGCTGGAGCCACTTTTTGAGCTTTTTCCTCATCAGTATTTTTTGGATTTGGAGTAGGGGATGTTTCCACGAAGTGTCTCAAATAATATAACTCAGCCGACATTTCATAATATTGGGCTGCAGCAGTAGCAGCCGTAGCTTTATCACAGACATAAAAAGCCTGACGAATGGCTTTTCGTGATTTATCAATTCTATCCAGTAAACTATCAATATCGGTAAATTGACAATAATTGGAATTATAAATTACCAGTATATCTCTCCAATAATCCGTAAACCCTTCTCCATCAAAATCAATTCCATTAGCCAAAAAATTACCAAAATCTCTGGTACAGAAAAGTTGCTGACCGCTACCCGAATTATTAGAAAGTCCCTGCGCTTTGGCCGTTGGAACACTTGGACTGGCCAGCCAAATTAAACCTGCCAGCCAGAGAGCTGAAATTACAAGTATCCCTTTTTGTGTTCGATTTAAGAACATACTTGTTTTTGATTTAATTTATTACATGCTTCAGATGAGCTTAAGCCGGGAACTTTTTCTGTCAGTGTTCGGTATAATTTCTGGAAAGTCAGGAAATAATTATTCATTGCCTTCATTTCATCATCGAGTGCTTTCATCGTATCAATTTGGCCAAATGCACCCTTCGCAATGCTCGCTGTCA
>JADLFY010000099.1 GCA_020849575.1 Candidatus Peregrinibacteria bacterium | reverse complement strand
TCTGCTATCGAAACCGGCTTCAAGGAAGGCATGCAGACCATGAAAAAATCCGTTACTGAATTGCTCGAAGCAGGAATTATTGATGAAGAAACTGCTTTGGCCAATATTCCCGAAGAAATTGATACTAATCCCATCATCAGTTAATCAACTTCATGACCAGCAAAAATACTTTTACAACTTGGTCAAAAACTTTTGGGAAAATTTTTCTTCTGCTCATCGCGCTGGCAGCCAATTTTCATCTGATTCCAGTTCAGGCTGCTGACGGTGATCCCAGTCAGGCCGGAACCAACGGTTCATATCGCAGTTTCAACGTTACCACCTATCTGACTACTGAAGGACAGGGACAAGCCTATTTCTGTAAAGGCGGCGACAAAGAAACCTGTAATCCGGTGGCCAATTTTATTCTGCAAATCATCAATATTATCACTTTGATCGTTGCTTCACTGAGTTTCTTCGCAGTAGTAGTTGCCGGCTTTATGATGGTTACGGCCGCTGGAAATGACAATCAACTCAATAAAGCCAAAGAAATTCTCAAATTCGCCGTGATTGGTCTGGTTGTCACTCTGTCGGCATATTTCATTGTTTCTTTTGTACAAAATCTGGTTTTTGAAACCGGTACTACTCCACCTCCAGCCGGTTAAACCACATCAACACCCCAAATGAAAAAAATCCTCATCACATTGCTGCTCACCTTACAATTTCTGGCCCTGGCTCCAGTAACACTGGCTGCGGTTGATTGTGCCAGCTTGAACAATCAGGCAGAAGCCGCCAAATCCGGTGGAGCTTTAGCCGGGAAAATAGTGGTTATTACCGAAGAACCTCTGGGCACTGCCGATGGTAACACCACCAAACGCTGCGCCAGAAAAACTGAATGTACCTATCAAACTGGTAACAAACCCAGCGGTGAAGGCGACCCCAATGCCAAACCGGTTCCAGGTGATCCGGGCGAAGTTGCCGCTCAAAAAAGAAGTTGTAAAGTTTCCTATGAAGAAATCGGCAGCTGTACCGGTACCAACTCAGCTGAAATCGAAAAAACATTATCTGATTCATCCAATCAAAGCCCCTTTACCATTTGTGAAATTGTGCAGGTTTATGTAACTGAAGGAGGTACCAATCTGCTCTACTACTATATAGGTCAAATTTATAAATACATGGCCTGGTTGGGTGGTTTTATTGCCGTATTTATTCTGATCATAGCCGGTCTGATGAGAACTACTGCCGGAGATAATGCTGAACAAATAACCAAAGCCAACGGTCTGATCACTAAATGTATCTCCGGATTAATTCTGCTCTTCCTCTCAGCCATTATTCTCTATGCCATCAATCCCAATTTCTTCGTCATCTAATCAAAAAATCCTTTAAAGTGGTTTAATGAAAAATCTGCTCAAAACAATCGGGATTTCCATCATTCTGGCTATCAGCCTGATTTTGAATTTTGGGGTGGTTTTTGCTGCTGATCCACCAGCCGGAGACAGTAAAGGTACAGTCACCGTTCCTCCCATTATTCCCAATAATCAAACCGGTCTGCTCCTGCCTCATGATACTTCCAACGATACCAATAAAAACTATTTACAAAACCGTTTGCTTCCGGGAATTGCCGGAGTAATTATCGGTATTACCGGTGGCGTCGCCCTGGTCTTTGTTATATTCAGTGGTATTCAAATGCTGACCTCCAATGGTAATCCCGATGCCGTCGGAAAAGCCAAAAAAACTCTCATTTACGCCCTGGTAGGTATATTAATCGCCACACTTTCCTACGGAATAGTAGCTATAGTCGCCTCCATCACCGTCAAATAATGAAAAAACTTACACTGACAATTAGTATTTTACTGCTCAGCCTGATCACAGGTGTCAGTTTGGTAATGGCAGCAGATCCTCCAGCAGGAGGAGGTGGAACAGCTGGCGGTGCAGGCGGAGCTACTGGGTCTACTCCGGCAGCTGGTGGCAATTCCAGTGGAGCTGCCACCATGGATCAGCTCTTTCCCCGTTTTGAATATAAAACTTCCAATAATCAGGGTGTAGATACCAGCGCCACCAAAATCGCTGCCGTCCAAAAATTGCCTCAGGGTACCTGGCAGGCTGCTCTGGCTGCCGTAGTAAAAATTTTACTTAATATCACTGGCGCTATTGCTCTACTCGCTTTCACACTCGGTGGAGTTTATATGATCACCGCCCGAGGAAATCCCGCTCAATTGGATAAAGGCAAAAAAATCGTTGCCTACGCCATCGCCGGTTTGGTAGTCATCGCCGTATCTTACGCCGTGGTGGTTGGTGTTTCTGAATTACAGATTTTCCAGCCTGGCACAGCTTCACAGGGCTCTACTACAGGCTCCTCATCAACCCCAGCTGCCATCACTCCAGCACAGGGTACTGGCGGTGCAGGCAGCACTACTGACACTGGTCCAAACGCTTCCTAAAATACTTTTTCGCTGAGACAAATATAAACTATGTTCAAAAAACTACTCACCATCGGATTAAGCCTCTACGTAATGACAGTTACTCTACTTCCCTGTCTGGCTTTTGCTGCCTCAACAGATCATGGAAATCTGCTGGCAGTAGTTACCCTTGATAATAGTTATAAACCGGATAATTCACCCGGAGTTCTGATCGACGCAGAAAGCATGAAAGGTACCAGTGGCAGCGCCGTCTTTGCCAATTTTTTATTGCAAATGCTGGCCGGTGGATTGATCACCATAGCTGCTCCGGTAGCCGTAGTAATCATCGCCATAGCCGGTTTGATTGCTACCGTTTCTCATGGTAATGATGCTTTAATCAGCAAAGCCAAAAAAATTATCACTTGGACAGTAATTGGTTTAATCGTAATTATTTTCTCCTGGATTATCGTTCAGACTGCCATCACTATTGTTCAGCAGGCCAGCCCTGGAGCTCAAACCAACCAGCAACAACCAGGTCAAAACACCGCACCAGGTACTGGCAGCGCAGGCAGTCCTACTGACACTGGTCCAGGCGCTTCCTAAAATAATTTACTCAATAAAAAGTTTTTCTATTTGGCTGTTTCCAATCTGGGAAACAAAATTTCTGCTGCAGTGATTTCTGTACCACTTTTTAGTAAACCAAAATCTCTCTGCCCCGCCCACAAATATCCATCCGCAACAAAATCACCATCAAAACTTTTCAAAACTTTACTGGCAGTATCAGGTATAAACGGAAGTAGCATTAAACCTATCTGACGTATTAATTCCAGCAAATTATAGATAACCGTGGCCAACTTAGTCTGATCTTCCTTGGCCAAAGCCCAGGGTTTACTATCCTCAACATATTTATTGGCGGCGTAGCCCAAAGCCAGAATTTCTTCCAAAGCTTTTTTCAAATCATATTCAGCAAATCTTTTTTCCAGATTAACCCAGGCTTGCCCCACCATCACTTCAAAGCCATCGTCACCACCACGCTCCGGCACCCGACCATCAAAATATTTTTTATTC
Source organism: Candidatus Peregrinibacteria bacterium (assembly GCA_020849575.1). Lineage (GTDB taxonomy): Bacteria > Patescibacteriota > Gracilibacteria > UBA1369 > UBA1369 > JADLFY01. Next base: position 2,453 of record JADLFY010000099.1, on the reverse strand, counting down.
ATGGCCAACACACGTGAAACCAAATTGCCAAAAGTATTGGCCAACTCATCCCCATAGACAATTTCAAATCTTTCAGCACTGAAATCCCCATCTCCCAGAGTTGGAATTTCTCTGAGCAGGAAATAACGCAAAGCATCGCGCCCGTATTTCTCCAGATATTCAAAAGGATCTTTCACATTGCCCAGGGATTTACTCATTTTTTGTCCATCAGAAGTAATAAATCCATGAACCATAATTACTTTAGGCAAAGTTAATTTGGCTGATAAAAGCATACCAATCCAATAAACCGCATGAAATCTCAAAATATCTTTGCCAATCAGATGAATATCAGCCGGCCAAAATTTTTCCCTATCCACACCTGACATATAATTGGTCAGTGCATCACACCAAACATACATCAACTGATCCGGTTCACCGGGAATTTCAATACACCATTTAACCGCTTCGCGTGATCTGGAAAAACTGATATCAGTTAAATCCTCTTCCAGAAAACTTAGAATTTCATTTTTACGGGATTCAGGAATCACTTTTATTTCATCACTGGAAATTTTTTCCCGGATAGTTTGTCCATATTTCGATAAACGGAAAAAATAATTTTCTTCCATTACCTTGATGGGTGGTTTGTGATGAATTGGACAGTTACCATCAACCAATTCTTTTTCAGTCAAAAATTTCTCACACCCCACACAATAAAGCCCTTCATAATTGGCTTTGTATATATCTCCGGCATCCACCAGTTTTTGCCACATTTCCAAAGCAAATTTCACATGCTTATCATCAGTAGTTCGAATAAATGCATCATTACTGATACCCAGCCTCACCAATAAATCCTGAAAAATAGCCGCATTTTCATTAACCAATTCCTGTGGCCAAACCCCACGTGCTTCCGCCACCTGAGCAATCTTACTGCCATGTTCATCACTGCCGGTCAGGAAAAAAACTTCACGTCCATCCAGACGATTATATCTCGCCAGAATATCAGCCTGAAGATATTCCATGGTATGTCCCATGTGTGGCCCGGCATTCAAATACGGAATAGAAGTAGTGATATAAAATTTATTACTCTTTGACATTAAAAAGGGGTAAAGCTGTGAAAGTTTACCCCTGAACTCTATAAAATCGCTCCCGCAAAGTCAAATTAAGCTTTGCCTTTGGCATTACCACCTTTACCCGGAACTTTAGCCACCTGCGGCGCCTTGCCCTTGTTAAGTTTTGATTTGGGTCCTTTGGCTACTGCTGGTGCCTTTGGTTTGTCCGCAGGTGCAGCCGGCTCTTTCGGTTTCTTGGTTTCAGCTAATACTTTCTTGTACTCAGCAACAAATTCTTCCGGACCTTTCACGAATTTCTTGATTAACAGTCTGATCCTATCATCATACTTCTGTTCTGTTTCATCAGCTTTTTTCTGATTTTCCGGTTTTTTCAGTAAAGTCTCAACCGTTTCAATTAATTTTGCTTTATAGGCAACCATTGCTTTGTCATCATCAGTTTTACCATTCGGATCATATTTCACCCGATCAACCATGGCTTTCAGAGCTGCTGCCGTACGAGGGGTTTCCTTGAATTTACCACCCAGGAAATTGTCAATTTCCTTCGCTAATTTTTCACCAGCACCGGGTTTATTCAGTGTATCAACAATAGTTTTTTTCTCTGCATCGTTAGCTTCCGCCCCAGCCAGTTTCACTCCCGCCATTTCCGCCAAATATTTCCAGATAATCGGTTTGTAATAATCCTGTCTGGCTTTATCTTCTGTCACAGTCACAGATGGAGTTTCTCCAGCAATTTTAAATCCAATATAAGTCATCACCCGAGCACGCATTTTTTCATCAGTAATTTGCTTACATATATCATCCAGAGCAAATGCTTTATTCTTCTCATCAATAATTTGTTTATTTTCTGTGGATCTCAACACACTAACTTCACTTGGCTTGGTTGGAGCTTTCTCTGGTGCTTTCTGAGGAGCTTTGGCTTTGTCACCTTCAGCCGGAGCATCCGATTTAACAGCTTCCGGCGCCTGGAAATCAGCAGGTTTCTGCCCATATTCCAGACGATTAACCTGATAACCATATTCCAACATTCTGGCTACAGGATCATCATTGTCAGCTCTTTTGAAAGTCTTGGCATTGGACAAAATCGCTTTGGAATTCCAGCCTTCACTGACCGCCACCATAGTCCGACCACCTTCTTTATAGAAATGCAGGGTTAATGGAATCTGATTTGGTTCAACACCGTATTTGACATTGAAAGAAATTTTCTCACTGCCGATTTTATTCCATTCCAATCTGGACACCCAGACATTGGCTTTATCCAGTCCCTTGCTTGCATTCAACAAATCCCAGGCATCACTGGCAACACCAGCCCTTGGTTCCTTATCCCACTGTTCAAAAGTTTTTTCATGCGGAATAGTTTTGGCTCTTTCAGCAGAATCTTTACCTTCACCAAATTCTTTATTGGCT
>JADLFY010000098.1 GCA_020849575.1 Candidatus Peregrinibacteria bacterium | reverse complement strand
GGTCTAAGCGTAACCTGAATCCCTGCCATTTCATCTTCCTCAAGTTTAGAGAAAATATTAGTTAAATCATTGAGTGGATCATTTTCCGTGTATTTATAGGTTTTGAAGGGATACCAGTAGGGCTGGGTTAAATAACCGAAATACATGCGTAATTTATTGCCTTTTTGTTTTAAAGGATATTTTTCTACAGGAACGATATCGGCATTTGGATAGTAGGAAGTAATCTGTTTTTCCAAAAGATCACGATAGACTTTTGGGGTGACCAGATAGAAATCGATAATTTTTTGTTGAGCTACTATTTCAAAGGAAATGATATTTGAATCGAAGAGAGTAGTTTTGATTAAGTTGGTCAGACTTAATTCTGATAATTCATGAATATTGCGAAAACACTGTTCCATTACACTAACCTTTTCTTTAAAATCCTTTTCTTCTTTCTTTTCATTATCTTTTTGTGAATCTTCCCGTGGCACTCTGATTTTCAGATAAACATGCGTGCGGGTTTGCATAAAGATATAGATGCCTTTGATTGTCTCGCGTATTAATCTGAGAACAACATAAACCACTATTACCCAAATAAGCAGATTTATTATGCCAAGCATGATATCTCCTTGTTGAATCTGTTGTATTGGGTTGACTATGTCGTACATGTTTGTTTTTTAATTTGTTCCTCCGGGTTTGTAACTTTAGAAAAGTTTTGAGTTTAAATATTCTTTTAAGTCAGAGATTTTTACGCGTTCCTGCTCCATTGTATCCCGGTGTCTGACGGTTACTGATTGATCTTCCAAAGATTCAAAGTCATAAGTTATACAGAAGGGAGTACCGATTTCATCCTGTCTCCTGTAGCGTTTTCCAATTGAGCCGGAAGTATCATAATCTAAACGGAAATCCTTAATCAAATCGGTGGCCAACTGGTGAGCTGCTTCATTTAATTTGTTACCCAGTGGTAAAACCGCGACGGTGACTGGAGCAAGTTGTGGTTTGAATTTCATAACCACGCGACTTTCTTCCTCACCTTCAATTTTTTCTTCGTGATAGGCGCTTATTAGTATGGCAAGAGTTAGGCGTCCAACTCCATAGCTTGGTTCCATGACATGAGGAGTGAAGACTTTATTGGTATAAGGATCGAGATAAGTAAGCTTTTGACCGGAGAATTTTTCATGTTGCTTAAGGTCAAAGTCGGTTCGATAGGCACCTGCTGCAGCCAGTTCTGCCCATCCAAAAGGAAAGTTGAATTCAATATCGGTAGTACCCTTGGAATAATGTGATAATTCATCAGGATCATGATCTCTGAAACGCAGATGATCCTGGCTAATACCAAGTTTGTTGGCCATAAAATCCATGCCGTCTGCTTTCCATTTTTCCAATAGAGATTTCCATTCGGTTTGTTCAGGATCAAAGAAATATTCAATTTCCATCTGTTCAAATTCTCTCGTTCTAAAAATAAAGTTGCCCGGAGTTATTTCGTTACGAAAAGCCTTGCCAATCTGGCCAATACCAAAAGGAAGTTTTTTTCTGGAAGTTTCCAAAGCATTTTTGAAATTTACAAAAATACCCTGAGCTGTTTCCGGTCTTAAATAAATGTCTTTACCACTATCTTCCAAAACGCCCTGTCTGGTTTTGAACATCAGGTTAAATGCTTTGGGTTCAGTCCAATCACAGGCTTCGCAGATAGGACAAATGATTTTCTTTTCAGTAATAAAAGTTAGCAAATCCTTGGGAGGAGTTTTTTCGCCCGCCCAGTTTTTTGGTCTTTCTTCAGAGGAGTTTTCGTGAACCCATTTTTCAACAAGTTTATCTGCTCTTTCTCTGGATTTGCATTTTTTACAGTCCATCAAAGGATCGCTGAAACCGGCTACGTGACCGGATGCTTCCCAAACTGTAGGATTCATAAGTACAGCTGAATCGATACCGACCATATCCAGACGTCCTTCAACGAAAGTTTTCCACCATAAATCCTTAAGATTTTTGGCCAACTGCGATCCCAGTGGACCATAGTCCCAGGAATTGGCCAACCCTCCATAAATTTCTGAGCCAGGAAAGACAAAGCCTCTTCTTTTACAAAGAGCAATAATTTTTTCCATTGATACTTGTTCGGTCATGATTAATTAGAATTATTTGATTTCACTTTATTGCGCCAGTCCAGCATGGCATTGGATAATACGTTCATTAAACTTTCAGCGGTTCTATGAGTAAGATTTACGCGGCTGACCAGTTTAACAGTTGTTTCAGGCATATTTGGCATCATATAGCCAAAATCGAGAATTACTTCATTGCCTGTAACATGAATAGAAATAGCATTACTAAAAACTCCCTGCTCACTCTCATTGTCCATTTTTAAATTAATTTTATTTTGATCAGTCATTATTTGCTTTGTTCTTATTTGCTAATTGACCACAGGCAGCAGCTATATCCTGTCCCATAGTGACTCTAACTGTAACACTGATCCCCTTTTTTTGTAAGATATTTTTAAACTTGATTATGTTGTCTTTTGCACTTCCACTGATACCGGCAATATCAGTGGCATTATAAGGAATTAAATTAATGTGCTTTAATTTGCCTCCACTTACCTCAGCCAGCTTTTCAGCAGTTTCAGGCTGGTCGTTGATACCGTTAAGCATTACGTATTCAAAAGAAACACGACGATGAGTTTTTTCAGTATAGTAATTGATGGCATCAAGCAAATCATCAATTTTCCATCTTCTG
>JADLFY010000097.1 GCA_020849575.1 Candidatus Peregrinibacteria bacterium | reverse complement strand
TCTATTTTCATGGTCAAACCCAATTGCACAGAATAATAATAATCAACTGGTCCGGTTCCTATACCCAGCGAATCTGTCTCAAACAAAACTTCATCACTCACTTTTTCCAGAGCTTCTGTAGCTTTGCCATCAACTAATACCCAGGATAATAGCAATGCCTTCAAATCATCATTTCCTCCACTGCCGCTGTCACTTGTTACGGTCCCACTGGCGGCAGGTTGTCCCAAACAATTTTCACTGCCATTCTCAGCAGCACCAGAATTCCTCAGACTGCCTATCATATAACGTATTTCTTCTTTCAATTGTGAAGCCAAAGATCCCTCACCAACCTGTCCATAAACAATCACAATGCTTTTGTCTGGCATCTGGAAATAACTGTCCTGTAAGCCGCTCTGTTCAATAAAAATCGAAGCATAAGGTAAACCATTCAAAGTTATTACTTGTTTGCTGGCACCCTGCCCATACTCTAGTTGTGATAAATATTGTTCCAATCCGAGTCCCTGGGTATTTTCATCTCTTGCTACAATTACCACCGCACTGTTTGGATATACTCTGGCAAAACTTGTCTGTCCATTAGCCGTATCCTGTTTCCAGAAAATCATCTGTTCTCCCGCCGGGATTTTCTGCCAGCTAAAAGGATATTTCAGTTTATAGCCCAGGGTGTAATTGTTGCAGGTGTTCCAGTTCTGATTTAAGGGGAATTTATCAAGTTTATTCTGTTCAACATACATTGTCCGGTAAATTGCTTCGGCAAATTCTGCTCTGCTCATTTTTCTTTCCGGCAAATAAGTTCCGTCATCCCGGCCTTCAATCAGCTGCCTCTTTCTGCCATAATCCACATAAGGCGCATACCAGGTATCGACTTGTACATCTACATAAGGCAACATTGTCACTGTCTCCTCGCTATAATTTGGTATCAAAGATTTATAGATAATTTTCAAACTCTCCGCAGCAGTAATTTCATTGGCAGGTTTGAAACTCCCGTCACTGTAACCTTCCACAATCTTCAAACTAAAAGCTCTTTGCACATAAGGATAAAACCAGTCAGAACTTTTGACATCAGGAAAGTTAATACTCTGTAAATTGACTGCTGCATCGCCGCTCAGTGCTTTCTTGGCCAGAAACACTATTTTCAAAGCTTCTGCTCTGTTAATGGTTTTTTCCGGTTTAAAACTGCCATCAGGATATCCTCCAATAATGCCACTACTCTTCAAATACTCAATAGCGGCACTATGTTCACTTCTGTCTACCACATCAGGAAAAACAGTTCCTGCTGATGCTGTCAGCGGACCAGCTATCAGACAGATCAGTGTAATCAGTCCAGCTATTTTTCTATTTCTTTTTATTAAGTTCATCATCAATTATCTTCATAAAGTCTGCCTCGGAAACAGCGCCTCCAAGGAATTTACCATTAATGAAGAAGCCAGGTGTACCCATTACACCATATTCCTGACCTTCAGCAGTTTGTTTCTGAATCTTTTCATTGTATGTACCTTCTTTGGTACAGGCCAAAACTTTGGCTGGATTTGCTCCAGCGGCTTTGGCTGCTATGCTGATTTGATCATAAATTCCCTGTTCAGCACTTGCCCCCTGAGCTGCCGCAAAAATATCTGTCTGCTGGGAAAACATTGCATTTACCATTTGCTCGACTCTGCCCTGATCAGCGGCACATTCCACTGCACCATTCAAAACCTGATCAATTCCTCCTCGATCATAATTTTTATATATCCAGGCTACATCATTCGGATATTTATCCAAAACCTTGGCAATAATTGGCTGCATTTCATTACAGTAATGACAGCTCAAACTCACATATTCCATAATTGTTACTTTGGCATTATTGGGATTTCCTACAGTTCTGGCATCACCAATCGGTGGCAATTCCAGATACTCCATACCTTCAGCTACAAAGGCCATTAGGCCGTCTTTTTCCAGAATGGCTTCAGAAAATTGAGGATAAAGAGGATGTTTTTTGATACTTTCATCCGTTGTAAAAATCGGAATATATTTTGCTCCCAATTTGGCGATAATATCTTTGGCCTGTTGTTCATTTTTATCTACCAGAGTGGCATTGGCCTTGGTATTCGGTAAATTGGTTTCAATATTTTTCACATATTGATCAATAGCAGCCTTCTGATTGGCATCGTCCTTATTGTAAACAATAGTCAGGTTAATCGGAGATTTTTCTACAGGCTTGCTATTACCACTGTCCACTTTATTCATTTTTATCACACCAGTAGAATTAGCCAGATTTACGACATTATTGCGGAAATCTTTGTTATATTCATATAGCAAAATACTGGCAAAAACCAGGATCAAAACGAGCGAAATAAGTCCCCACCAGGGGAATTGTTTTTTACTTTTTTGAGTTGAAACTTTTTCTGTTTTTGCGGCATTATCATCAACCATTTCAGTCAGCTTTTTTTCCACCAGATTTTCTTTGACGGTTTTTTTTGTTCTCGTAACTTTTTTAGTAGGCATAATTTTAATTTAATTTTGCATTTATTTTGGGACAGTCAGTCAAAGTTGCCAACTGATCGAGGCTCAAAACACCCGCCGACATCTTATCATTAATTTGCCATACAGGATATGTTGATATGCCCTTTTCAGCGCAAACTGATTTGTCAAAATCACAATTTGTGTAATTGATAAAAGAAAAATCTACTCCAAACATTTTTTTCTGGGCCTGGCAGTAAATACAGGTATCCACGCCAAACATCTGTACACCCTTTTCTTTCAAGCATTTAGCCAGTTTTGCTCTTTCTTCCAAATAAATTTCACTGTTGTCCTTCTGTCCAACCGAACCAACTCCCGCATAAAAAAACTTGAAACCGGCAGCCAATACTATAACCAGCAAAAAAATCTTCAAATACAATTCAAGTTTTCCGGGATTTTTTTTATTTTGTTTGACCATTTTTAAACCGGGTCTTTTGGATTGTAGAAATCCAGACTTTTTTCGCCTATGCGTTTAACCAGTTCAGCCACTACCTTGTCAAAGGCAACAGTCACCTGTGATCCAACTGTCATATCGCGAATAATTGCTTTGCCTTCTCTTACTTCAGTTTCACCTATCAGTACACAGTAAGGTACTTTAAAACGATCAGCTATTTTTAACTGATTCTTGATGGCAGGTTTACCCAGTGCACCCATTGCTTTAATGCCTTTACTGCGTAACTGGTCAATCAATGGAATACACAGTCTCTTGGCTTCTTTCCCCAACTGGGCCACAAATACATGTAAATCATCTTTGCTTGGCACTCTCACTTTGTTACGTTTCATCTGGGCAATTACGCGCTCCAGACCCATGCCAAAGCCAATTGCCGGAGTAGGATGTCCACCCAAAAGTTCAATCAAACCATCAAATCTGCCACCTCCACCTACTGAATTCTGGCCGCCTTTCTTTTCATCATAAAATTCAAATACTGTCTGATTATAGTAATCCAGCCCACGAACCAGATTTTCATTTTCATTATATTCAATTTTCAAATCGCGCAGATACATCAGAACTTCTTCGTGATATTCACGGCTTTCGGCAGAAATGAAGTCTTTGAATTTCGGCGCTGACTGATTGAGAATAATTGTATCTTCATTTTTGGAATCCAGAATGCGCAGTGGATTCTTTTGCAGACGCACTTTGTCTTCATCACTTAAATATCTTTCTTTGCCATAGTAATAATCCTTCAATGCTTCCGCATAAACTTTTCTGGAAGCTAAATCACCAATATTGTTAATCTGCAATTTCAGGGTATCAGCAATTCCCAAATCCTGATAAATGCGCTGAGCCAGCAAAATCACCTGGGCGTCCAAAGCCGGATCAGTTTCGCCAATTAATTCAAAACCAAATTGCCAGAACTGACGATAGCGACCAGCTTGGGGCCTTTCATAGCGGAAAAATGGTTCAATATAATAAAATTCTACTGGTTGAGGCAAATTGGCCATGCCATGTTGAATATAAGCACGGCAAACCGGGGCAGTACCTTCTGGTTTCAGAGTAAGTGAACGCCCGGCCTTGTCCTCAAACGTATACATCTCTTTGCTGACTATGTCCGAAGCCTCTCCAACAGTTCTTTTAAAAACTTCAGTATATTCAAAAATCGGCGTGGTTATACGTCTAAAACCAGCCTGACGACAGCGATGTCTGACAATTTTTTTAATGTAAGTGTAATACTCATGATCAGGTGGCAAAATATCGTGAACACCCTTTGCCGTTTGAAAAGGTGGATTACGGCCCTCATTTGAGCCATCCTCTTCTAAATCAATATCTGTTTTCACTTCATCTGCTGCCATAAGCAAAAATTAAATAATCTTCAAAGACAAATCGCGCAGAAAGAATATACTACAATCTTCTTTTGCTGCAAAGTCCAAACCTTGATTTTTAGCTTTTTGCCTGAAAATCTTCCTTGAATTCCTTTTTTAATACCCGGACCCCTTTATGCCATCCTCTGATCAAGCCCAACAGCACAAAAATAAAATCCCTCAGACGGATAATAAAAACAAAAGCAAAGGCATTGATACTTACCCCCAAAAGCAGGAATATCGTGGCATGCCCACTTTCCAGCACCCCCAGTCCACCTGGTACCGGTAGCAGATAAGCAATATAGGGGATGGTACTGGCCAAAAAAGCCTGCAAAAAAGTCAATCTGATTCCCATAAACCACGCTACCAGAAAATGCTCAGCCAAAATAAACAAAATGGTTAACAGGCTTATTACAATGAGTATTCCCAAAGCCCGTGGATTTTTTTTGTAAAATGAATTCAGTTCCTTTTCAAAACTGTTTAATTCCTGTTCCAGATGTTCCAGTCTTTTGATTTTTTTCAAACGTAAAAAACGATAAATCGAACTGAAAAACCCGATATTTTTGATGGAGGTATAATAAAACCAAAAGACCAAAAACAGCATCAATAAGCCTAAAGGGCCAATCACGGTTTTCATCGCGAAATCAATGCGCGGATCAAACAGTGCCACCAGAATGCCTGTGGCAATAAAAATTATCAGTGTGGAAATCTCCAGAGCTTTATCAATAATCGTTGAAGAAGTTCCTATATTTCTGGGTACGCCTTCTTCTTCAATCAGCATAATTCTCAGTGGCTCACCACCCAGCTGGGCAGATGGTGTCACATAACTCAGTGCATATCCGGCCATTCTATCCCAGAAAAAAGTCGAAGAGGGGATTTTCTTTTCTTTAAACAAAGCCTTCACAATAATTTCCCAGCGCAGGCTGTATAAATAGAAATTCAGGAAAGATAACCCCACCAAAATCATAAATTTTAACAGAGAAAATTCTTTCAATACCTGAATGATATTACCGATACCTGACGTATAGATCGAATGACCGAACAGCACAATTCCCAAAGCCATAAAACCAATAAAGAAAAAAGTTTTTTTACTGATTTTTTTGCTCATATTATTTTTGATATAAATCAAGTTGTGGTGACGGCAATAAACTTTCGGAATTTGCAAATGCCGCCGGATTGGAACTGTATAGGTAATAAGCTGCTCCACCAATCATCGCTGCATTGTCAGTGCAATAATGTAAATTTTTACAATAATGCAGCTTGGCTTCCATTTTATACTTTTTAATTTTCTGCTCAACCATTTCCCGTAGACGCAAATTGGCCGATACGCCTCCTGCTAAATGAACTTCTTTAGCTTGATATTCACGGGCAGCCTGTAGCAGCTTTTCACTCAATACATCAACCACCGCCTCCTGAAAACTGGCTGCCACATCAGCAATAAATTTTTCTGAAAGTTGACCTTTGGCTGTATGTTCTTCTTCTATTACTCTGAGTACTGCTGTTTTTAAGCCCGAAAAACTAAAATCCAGATTTCCTGATTTCATCATTGCTCTGGGAAAATCAAACGCCTCTGCATTTCCCTTGAAAGCAGCCTTGGAAATGGCTGGTCCACCTGGATAACCGAGTCCCAGCAGACGGGCTATTTTATCAAAAGCTTCTCCGGCCGCATCGTCCTGAGTTTCTCCAAGTAGCTCAAATTCAGCATGTTTTCGCATCAATACAAGCTCATTATGCCCACCAGAAACAGTTAAAATCACTATGGGGAAATCATCCTTGGCAATATTCTTTCCCGCAGAATCCGTAACGTCCTCGCCAACGCGGTCCAGCCAATTCGCATAAATGTGTCCAGCCACATGATGAACAGGGATAAGCGGTTTTCCCATAACTTTGGCCAAAGTCGCTGCAGCTGTATACCCGATAATCAAAGAGCTTAGTAACCCCGGTCCCCGCGTTACGGCAATTGCCTCAATTTGATCCCAGTTCACACCAGCCTTTGCTAGAGCTTCTTCAATTACTGGTACAATTTTTAAAACATGCTCGCGTGCTGCCACTTCAGGCACTACTCCTCCTGTAGCAGCGTGAATGTCTATTTGTGATGCCACCACCGAACTTAAAACCTCCCGCCCATCTCGCACTACGGCGCAGGCGGTTTCATCACAGGATGTTTCGATTGAGAGAATTAACATACAAATAAATTTAATCGTGCAGCAGTATAATGCCATCTGCCCAAAAATAAAACCCACTTTAAAAGTGGAGAAAATCGCCTGTTTATGCTAAAATATAAACATGAAAATCCACGCCATCGACATTGTTAAATCACTTCAGAAGCAGGGCCACCAGGCCTATTTTGCTGGTGGTTGCGTGCGCGATATGCTGCTCGGAATTCACCCTAAGGATTTTGATATTGTTACCAGTGCTCTGCCCGATCAAATCGAAGCACTCTTCCCTAAAACAGTCCCTATTGGTAAACAATTTGGAGTGATACTGGTAGAGCAGGGAGGCCATCATTTTGAAGTTGCTACCTTTCGTTCAGATGCTGGCTATTCGGATGGACGTCGTCCCGACGCGGTAATTTTTACCACTGCTGAGGAAGATGCTAAACGTCGTGATTTTACTATCAATGGAATGTTTTATGACCCACTTACTGAACAGGTTCATGATTATGTTGGAGGCCAAAAAGATTTGGAAGCACATTTAATCCGTTTCATTGGTGACCCGAATCAACGCATCAAAGAAGATCATCTGCGTCTCTTACGTGCAGTCCGCTTCAAAAACCAATTCGATTTCCAATATGAACCGGCTACTTATGCTGCGGTTAAAGCTCATGCCTCTGCCATCAAAGAACGCGTTTCCACTGAGCGTATCCGCGATGAAATTTCCAAAATGTTGCTGGACAAAACCCGACCATCCCTTGCTTTCAATGAAATGTCACAGCTTGGCCTTTTGGAACTGATTCTCCCGGAGCTGGAACGTTTGCATGGTTGCGCTCAGCCTTATGAATATCACCATGAAGGCGATGTGTGGACGCATACCATGGCTGCCATTGACACACTTCCACCAGAAGCTCCACTTGTGGCACGTCTGGCCACGCTTTTCCATGATATTGGCAAACCCGATACTTTCGCTTTGAAAGAAAGAATTCGTTTCGACTCACATGCCGAAATTGGGGGGAAAATCGCCACCCAGATTATGCGTCGTCTCAATTTTCCCCGTGAACAAATCGAAGCGGTCAGCTGGTCTATCAGTCACCACATGATGATGACCGCCTTTTTGGAAATGAATGATGGTAGACTAATGCATTGGTTCCACAATCCGGCCTTCCCGCATTTACTAACTCTTATGAAAGCCGATGCTGAAGGTACTACGCCTTCCGATCTGTCTCTTTATAACAAAATTGAAAATCTCCATCATCTCAAAATGGCTGAACATCCGGAATTGCCCAAACCGCTGCTTTCAGGTGAAGAAATTATGGAAATCACCGGCCTCCCAGCTGGTCCCAAAATTGGCGAAATCAAAACACAGTTATTGGAAGCACAAATTGACCAAAAAATCGTCACCCGCAAACAGGCCGAACAATTGGTCAAAGCTGCTTCAACTCCAATTCAATGATTCATTGTTCCGCAGCCCTTTACCAGTATAGGAGTCTTTGACGCCATAAGCTTCCTTCAATGCACTGATTAACATTTCCACCTGGGCAAAATTCCTGCTTTCTACGGCATCCAGAATTGGCTTTACCTCCTTGCCAAAATCATCCCCAACTTTTAACAATAATTTCACCAGTTCAATAAAATTTTCCATGGTTTCAATTCTGCCAGTATGTACAACTTTCAGGCAGGCATATCTGACCATTGGAGAAGAGTTTTTTACTTCGCTCAGATAATAGGCTGCTATTTCGGCACAGCCCACATCAGTTGCCTGCATTAACTCCATGTACCAGACGGCTTCTTTCCAGCTGGCTGGGCCAATATTCATCAGCGTATGCAGAACTGCCAGGGGATGTTTCACCGGATCAGTCAGATCAAGATTAATCAGTTTAGAAACAAAAATTTCCATATCTGTTTGGTGAACAGGCATGGACATGGCCAATTCCAATAGAGCCGGTAGACTTTGTACCAGCCCTTTTCCGGCCAACAGCTTCAGATAATCAATCATTGTTGGGAAATTGCAGATTTCTTTGCCCAATTTGAATTGATATTCCAGCAGTTTCACTTTTAATTTCACCCAATTCTCTTCAGGGCCAAGATACCCCAGGGAACTTCGCAGTCTCTCCAACAGTTCTTTATTAATTTCCAGTGACACTTCTGTGATCTTCTTCAGATCATTTTCGTCTATTAAAAGTAATTCCTGCTCATCTTTGTTATCCCGTCCTAATCCATCTGTTGACATAAATAATTATTATTTGCCACCTATTTAAAAGCAGCTATAACAATTCGTCAACTAATTTAAATCTTTACTCAAAGGCTTTTTTGGCGTCTCTTGAGCTACATCCGCATAGGCACCTTCAGCAGAATTGATATCAATCAGAAATTTTCTGGCGTCCTTTTCATTCATGGAAGTAGCAATGGCGATGGTTTCTTCAACATTTTGACAGGCTACCAGTGGATTTTCACCAAAAATACTGAATTGATTGATAATGTAAGTGGTAATTTCATCCAGAAAATCTGTATCACCAAATTTACTGATTTTTTTGAGCCAGCTTACATATTGTGATCTGGTCAGAACTCCATTGAACAATTTCATAAAATCAGTTTTGTGTTCATCCACTCTATTCTCAAACTCATCGACAAAATTCAGACCATACTTTGCTCCCAATTCAGCTTTGGCCAATACTTCAGCAGCATCATGAGAATCAGCTTCCAGAATTCTTTCAGTTAAAGCCTTCACTGATTTGGATTTATCCTCTGTCTTTTTACCAAAATCAGCTTTAACCAACTCTCCCACAATATCCGCATAATAACTGGAAAAATTTTTGTTCCCCAGCAAATAGATTAAAATCTGATTAAGCGTCTGCAAATCAGTATATTCAATCAAAACCTTGGCCTGATCAAGAAATCTCTGATACTCACTTTCATCAATCATCAAAAGACCAATTCCCCGTAAATTAACTCTAACTGAAGCCAATTTTACAATATCGTCTTCATTTAATTTCAATTCTTTTTCAAAACGTCTCTCCAGAGCATCTACCTCGTTCTCTTGAATTGCCCTCATTGCTCTTTCTCCAGCCTGTCCTTCGGAAAGTACTCCATCGAAATCTTTGCCTTGCATAATGTTTTAAATTAAATCCCTCCATTATACCTTAAATGGCTCTGCTAAGCAAAACTACTGTTTCTACATGATAGGTGTGACAGAACTGATCAACCGGCTGTACAAATTCCAGTGTGAAGCCCGCTGCCAGGAAAATTTTCAAATCTCTGGCCAAAGTAGCAGGATTACAGGAAACATAAATTACTCGCGCGACGCGGGTTGCAGCGATTGTCGCGATCACCGAATTATGCAGACCGGCCCTGGGCGGATCCACTACCACTAAATCCACTTCCGCGCCGCGCTCAGGCAAAACTCTGGCCACATCGCCAACTATAAATTCCATATTTTTCACTCCATTTTGTTCTGCATTAATCCTGGCATTCTCCACAGCCGGAGAATTTAATTCAATTCCCACTACTGAAGCAGCCTTGTCCGCCAAAGCGATTCCAATAGTTCCAGTGCCGCAATATAAATCAAAAATTTTCTTCTGCCTCTCTGGCTCGGTTTTTTGATCAAGCCCGGCCAATTCTCTGATTAATGCGTAAAATCTCTCGGCCTGTACAGTATTTGGTTGCAAAAAGGCTTGTGGCGCTACATCAAAAGTTAAAATCCTGCCATTTCCCAAATTCAATTTCTCCTTGAAAACCGGTGCACCCCAGAGCAGCGTTTCGCGCCACTCTTTTCTTTGGCCTTTGATATTAATGATCTGGGTCAGAAAAACTGAAGTCAATTTATCCTGCTCTGATCCGCTCACCGCAAAAAATTCCTCCACCATTTTCAAAAAACTTTGTTCAAAATTCAGCTCACCGTTTTCCACCAGTAAATTGATCATGACCTCGCCCGTCCCTGTTCCCCGTCGGACAATTAGTGAAGAGAATTGACCACCAAATTCCGCTACTGTTGGCAGCCACTCCCGTACTTTATTCAAAAATTCACCAATCCATGGTCTGAATAAATAACATTCTTCAATTTCACAAACATCATAATATCGCCCTTTCATATGCAAACCGATTTGCCATGTACCGGGAATTTTTTGTTCCCGTTCATCATAGTCAACCGTCCGGTTGAAGCTGAATTCCATTTTATTGCGGTAATACCAGGGGTCTTCCATAAACAAAATTGGCTTCCAGACAGCGTCCAAAGCCTCTCGATCTATTCCTCCAGTTCGCACCAGACTTTCAAAGACTTCTTCGGATTTTACTTTTAACTGATCCTGATAGGACAAAAATTGCCAGCTGCATCCTCCACATTTCAAAAAGTGTTTACAGCGTGGTTCAATACGCTGTTCAGATGGCTTAATCATTTTGACAATTCTGGCCATGGCCAGATTCCTTTTCAAAGAAAAAAACTCCACCTCAACTTCATCTCCAGGTGCACCTCCTTCGACAAAAACCGTTAAACGTCTGGCCACGCCATTGCCATCAATTCCACCATCCACACGCATTACCCCCGCCCCGCCAAACACCAGTTTCTCAATTTTCCCGATAATTTTATCGCCTTTCTTATACAATTTTTAATTAATTATCGGTAATTCTGAAAATCCACCGCCGCTCCAAGTACCTCCTCTTTACCTCTCAGGAATCCAATCACCGTTTGTAATTCATCTTTATCTTTTGCCGAAACCCTCACTGCATCACCCTGAATAGATGCTTTAACCTTGAAGCCAGCTTCTTTGATCAGGGCAGAAATCTTTTTACACTTTTCCTGGGTCAGACTTTTTACCAGTTTTATTTCCAGTTTAAATTCCATCCCTCCTGTCGGTTTGATTTCCTGTTTATCCAGAATTTTTGGCGATTGTTTACGATTAATAATTTTCTGTAAAATCAAATCCCAAACCTGCCCAATCTGCATTTCGCTCGGAGCATTTACAGTAATCAGATCTTCGCCCAATTCTACTTTGGCATTACTGTCCCGGAAATCATAACGCGTGGTAATTTCACGTTTAACTTGATCCACTGCATTGCGAACTTCCTGCATATCAAACTGTGAAACAACATCAAAAGAATATTCAGATGCCATAAATAATAGTTAATTACAAAGGCATACTAAAGACTTTCGACGACTTTGGCTAGAGAAGTGAATTCACCCTGATTGAAGGTCTGATTGAATGGAAAAACTTGTGGCAATGCTAAATGTACTCTTTCTTGAACATCGCCTTCCAATTCAATTTGAATGGTTTTCTTAGAGAAGTTATTACGGACTTCCATTTCCTCAGCCGCGCGCGTTTCCACCAAAAGCTGACTAAATCTCCACATGCGATTTTCAACACGCTGATATGCGGTGTCATCAGGATATTTGACGCGCGCCAATCTGAGATTTTTGCGCAGAGCATTGCGCACAGATTTGGCTATACTTGATTTTATCTCCAGCGGAGTCTGTTTTGTCATCATATCAAAAATCGCCCGATTATGCTCATTATCATCAGTTTCAAAATAAAGGAGTCCCGGTTTTGGTGAGAGGTCAAAATCATATGCTTCTCCTGATTGACGGAATAAATCCAATTTTAATTCAGCCTTATTGCGATTACGTTGTGACTGTTTAACTTCCGTATCAATACATCTTGTTGCACCTTCGGCTACTTTTAATCCGGTAACTTCTTCTATTTTCTCGGCTTCACTGATGGAAAGAGGCGCTGACATTTTTCTTCTAAGATAAGGAAGGGCTTTGCTATGAGCACGTTTAACCCGAATAAAATAATCTCCCAAATTGATTTTTTCAGCTAGCAAATCCTGATAAAAATTTTTCACCTTCACTGCTTCATAAAATTGTTCGCCTTCAATTTGAACCTTTCGATATATTACCAATTCAGAAAATCTTTCTGGCATTATTTCATTCAATTTTCCAGAAGTATATTTCTCCAGCAAATCTACCAATTTCCGTTTATTTTCTGTGATAAAGTTTCTGGCTTTTTTGGCAATTTCAGCCTCATCTTTACGTTGAGACTCCAGTTCTCCTTTGCGCATTTCCCTTAATTCATCTCCATCACTTGAAGCATCAACTATATGAGTTGATTCCTGACGCAAGCCGGCCAGTGGCGTGGTAGGAGTATCATCACCACCATTTGGATTAGTCGCACCGCTTGTATCCTCATCTGAGGGAGGGGGATTAGATGAAATTCTTTCTTCACTAAGAGCTGGAAGATTTTTAGCTTTTCTAACCAATACAAATTCCAATTTTCGCAGAACAAAGTAAAATATTTCTTGAAATTGCCCTTCACTTAAATTTAATTCAGCTAATTCCGATTCACCTTTTTCACTTACAGTCTGGCCATATTGATCAACAACTCTTATTTTTAACCGATTACTCTTATCAATTTTCAAGTAAAGCATATTACCGTCCTTGCGTCGTAGGATAACATTACAAGCCAGGCTGTCAGGAGAATTTCTGGTCTCCTTATTTGGTTTGAAATGAGTCTCAACAACTAATTCTTCCATTTCTGAATCCACATCGGTTGATTCAACACGACGCCCATCTTGGGTAAAATGAATTGATCGATTACTGAGAATATTTTCAATAAGCAAATCAATCGCTTTGGATCTTCCTAAGTTCTCCGGCCATTCAACACTTGTTTGTCGAAGAACTTTGGGCAGTTTATTTGAAACAATTATTCTTGTATCCCCATTAGTAATAATTTTTAACATACGGTCCAATAATGCCTCATCAATTTTTTCCTGAACTGCCACATCCCTGAAAGCTTGCAAGAATGTTTTCTTTTTATTAAAGGGCAAAATTTCCACAATTGTTTTAAGCACTTGCAATCCATGATTTTTCTTGCCAACCGCTAATTTAAAGAAAGCATTAACAACAGCGTTTTCCACATTTGCGGTTTCAGTCCATCCAATGATATTAGCCAGCATTACACAGCCGTTATATGTCTTCCCGTATTTTGGCGCGATAAAAAGATCATTCAAGAATGCTGTCACCAGAGCAGGATGTCTTTTTAAATTCTCATCAGCATAAACCATCTGGGCAATTGTCTTGTTAGGACCTTCTAACGATACGCTACAAAATAGTTTGGCCGTCTCTTCCGGTTGGTCAACCAATGCATCCAGGTAAATATCTGTATATAACTTAATATCTTCAAACATTATCTTAGTAGCAGCATTAGCTTTACGGAATTTTCGTTCACCTTCAATAAAGCTAGCCGCAACTTTCAAGATTTCTGCATGATGAGTAAACCCACTGCCATTATGTATCTCCGTCATCAGGTCAGTGAAAGCATCTACCTTAAAAGTCCTATTGGGGTTTTTTAATTTCTCTAAATTTAATTCCTGCCAATTACCTTCTTTCATCAATGGGTCGTTGGCAAGCCAACCTGGATCATTCTTAATAAAATGCAACCATTGATAAAATTCTCTCCAGTTATTTCCAATTATGGCTGCAATATTTCCTTCCTTTTGTTCTTCAGATAAATCAGCTTCAAAAGTATCGTCTGTTATACGCCCAAAGACATCCGTCAATTTTTTTAAATTGATACACTTTAAGATATCCTCATACAAGTTATCTGCAAAGTCTTTTACTAACTTTAGATTATCCCGATTCGCCACTTCTCCTTGAATATTCAAAGCTTCAAAACGAACCAAACAACCATAGACAAAAGCTGCCGTATGGGCCGTACGCACCACCGCTTCTTTGTCTTTGCTAAAGCCATAATTTGTCCATAAGACTGGCGCAATATGACCAATAAACTTATTGAAATTAGCAGTAGCTTTGGCCTCTCCTCCATCCTTTTCTAGTTCTGCCATGGTTTTCATCAAAGCTTGACCTAAGCTCACTCTGAGATTCTTGGCTTTTGAGTGTCTACCATCCAATAAGAAGTCAAAAGCCAATGCAACTGGCTTTACTTCTTTCTTTTTTGATCTATCAGCTTTTTTCTCATGATAATATTTCAAAATATCCACCTCCAATCTTTCTATACTCAAGGCATAGTCTGGTCCCAAAGCACAAGCCAGGAAGTCTAAGGTGCGCATCGCTTCGTCAGCCGGGATAGATTTTATGTTTTCATCCCCAAATAACCTATATATATCAGGGTCATATAATTTTCTCATTTCCATTATTCTTTCTGTACTCAAAGCTAAAGTGGGGTCTTGGTCTTGATTGGGATCATCAGTCAATAAACTTCCAGTGTCGGCTAATTCAAATAAGATAGCTAGATCAGAATCTTTCAATAATTTTCTAAGTTTCTGGATTTTATTGATTATTGTAGCAGCATTTAAATCTGCTTTTAAATTATTGAAATGTTCTATCAAAAGCATCAAAGCCTGAATTTGCCATTGGCTCATTTTAACCAAATCTACTTGTCCATCGCCCAATTTTTCCAAATCTGGGCCAAACATCAATAAGTCAGGATTTATGGCTTTCCCTTCATCTGACGATCTATCAAGATAATCTCTGT
>JADLFY010000096.1 GCA_020849575.1 Candidatus Peregrinibacteria bacterium | reverse complement strand
TATTGGTTGCTGGATCTTATATTTTCAAGGCCGAGGACAGAGCCAAAGCGATTGAGAGTTTGCGAAGCTAAAATCTTTGAATCTCTTTCCAAGGATTTAGTCTCGTTTGAACTAGAGAAA
The DNA here is from genome assembly GCA_020849575.1 of Candidatus Peregrinibacteria bacterium. Lineage (GTDB taxonomy): Bacteria > Patescibacteriota > Gracilibacteria > UBA1369 > UBA1369 > JADLFY01. Next base: position 3,824 of record JADLFY010000096.1, on the reverse strand, counting down.
TTTAGAAAATTCCACCATCATCATTGGACTGGATGTCTTCTTCAGTTTCAGTTGGAGTGGTGGTTTGAGTAGTGCTGGGATTGGAGTAAGTGGTGTTTTCAGTACTGTTAGTAGTAGTGGAAGTAGAATCTGAGCTGCCCCAATTCATTAATAGACTGAGATAATTGTTGCTTCCATTCATCACATCAGCACCTGATCTGGGACCATGCAGAAATTGACCAAAAAGGCTGGTATCTACTACGGGCAGGGAAGCGCCGTGGAGAGTGTCAGTGACTTTGCAATGCAAGGCCTTGTCTTTTTCGTAACGACGACGATACATAGTACTGAGAGAATTGCTGGCCAATTTATCCTCCAGAAAAGCGCAAAGTTCTTCTTTGGTATCAGGTCTGTCGGCGCCTTCTCCATAAAAACTGGCTGTTACCAGGTAGTTACTCATTGATAGGGCGGCCATGGCCATAGCAATGGCAAAAACCATTATTGATAAACCAATTTTGAGTCCGTTTTTAATCTCGTTAGTCATTTGTATTTATTTAAATCTTTAAATTATAACATGAAAATGTCATAAGTAAAAGGTGCAACAGTGCAATTAAGCGTCTTTGCTCTCCGGTACCACAAATACTTTCATCGGAGGTTTTTTGGCATAGTAAACATGCCCATTGTATTGGAATTGTATACTCATATCTCCAGCTCCGGTTCGATCGGTTAATCTTTTAGCATATTCTTTTAACTCTTTTGGTAATTCAGAAGCGGCTATGGCGTCCGGAGGCAATTGGTTGACCTGTATAGCCTTGGCTTCAAAAGCCCAGGGCATTGGTAAATCATTCAATTTATCCAGATCCAAATTAGCCGGATCCTGTTTGCTAATCTCACTTAATAACATTGTTCTGTAACGATTCAAGGCGTCATCTCCGCCGGCTTTTTCAGAAAAAGTTTCAGATGCCTTAATCATTCTGGCATCATAAAATGCCAAAGCAGGGGAATAACCATCCTGATCAAAAATTGTGCGGGCAACTTTCATTTCTGGATGTTCTTTTTCATCCATATGAAAAATCGCCGACTGATTATAAAAATAGGTTTTGAGTATGTTGACATCGTTACGCGCATTAACAGGAACTTTATTGAAATTTTCAATTATCCAGTTCACCTGAGTTTCTCCCAATACGGTTTCGCCCTGATCATTGGTGTAAGAAAAGGAATCAATTAAACCTTCCATATAAGCATTGGCTGCCGGACTGCCACTGGACAAGATGGCTTTTAGATCAGGTCTTTCTCTCCAACCAGTGGTTTTCTTACCGTTCATTTCTGCTTCTACATATTCACTAAACCATTCCTTAGTCACAGTATTAAGGTAATAGTCCAATTCACTCTTGGTCCATTTTTCAGTGGTTTGTATTTCCGCCGAACTCAACATGCCCTCTAAGTATTGGCGGGCTATCTCTCTTTTAACTCCCAAATAATGATCACTGCTGTTATCGGGAAAAATTTCCATTATTTTTGAGGTAATCGCTTCTTCTTTTTTCAATTCAAATTTTTGTGAATGTCGAATGCCGCTTAATGCTTCCTGAACTGCCGGTAAATAGTTACGTTTGTTCTCAGGTATGCTCAGGTAGGCGACTTTAACGAAATTCAGTGTATTTTCACCTACTATGTATTCACCCTGGCCGTCGGGTATGGACATTGAGATTAAAATACCACCCAGATAGGCTCTAATTTCTGGTGTAGCATCAGGGAAATCAGCTACAAAAAGTTGTTCTTTGCTGGAAGTCAGTTCCTTAACAATTTCTACCAGATAGTGTTCTACGGGACCTTTGAATTTACTCTCCAGTTCATTCTGTATTTCTTTTTTGTCTGCTTTTAATTCGGCTCCATCTAAAGCGCTTCCTATAAAAGTGGTTGCCAACATTCTTTTTTCCTGTAATTTTTGCTGATCGCTCTTAGGATCATCAGGGAAGAATTGATTAATTTTCTTGCGTATAAAATCTTTTTTGGCAGCTTCAAAACGCAGCTTTTGTTTTTGCTCAAGAGCTATCTCAGCTGTTCGTTTAATATTTTCCAGTGATGTTTTTTTGGAGTTATCAATTTCCTGGGCAGCCTCTAAATTATCCGTGGCTTTTTGGCCGTCGCTGATAAAATTATCGCAAACCTGTTTTAATCCCTCGGCACTTTTAGCTTTTTTGATAGCCTGTACTAAACTTGCTGGGGCATTTGTTAGATTTTCTTTTGTTACGATGTCTTGCCATTTTTCACCCTCTTTGAGGGCATCCACAGCCAATCCTATACGGATGACTAAAGCATTGGCTTCGGAAGTATATTTATTGGCTTCTGTTTGCGCCTTTGCCAGTTGTAAATGAGCGGGGATAGCCTGGTCCAGTTTTTTGTTGGCGCTATCCATATACTTTTTTATTTCTCCTTTTTCACCGCTTTCTTTAAATAAATATTTGTTATCATCAATCGATATGGCTGCAACGGTTTCCAATTTCTCTGCAGCCCTAACATTTTCCACTACTTTGGCGGTTTCCGGAGAATCAAAAATTAATCGATGGGCTTTAATACTTTCACCTCTATGGAAATGACAATTTTTCAGCATAGGGCTTAAAGTTTTTTAAGTATATTTTCAGCCTCTAATTTTTCTTTTTCTTCAATTTTGGCTGTTCTTTCTTTGATTTTTGTTTTCACTTCAAAGCCGGCTTTTTCCACTTTTTCTATTACATCGCTCATTAAAGCCTCCTCTTGCAGTACAAAATTAATGTTAATTTGGCGCTCACTCACGAATTGCTCCAAAATAATTGGATAAATTTGCTTCAATACACTTTCGTCGCCTTTACTCAAAGCGGTCTGGATTTCTGCCAGACTCTCATCTGCCAAATAGCTTGCCACGGCAGCATTCTCCATTAACCACTGGAATCTTTCCAGAGTGAAAGGCGAGTTGAGATTAAGGTTTTCCATAGGAATTAATTAATCTTCATATTATAGCACAAAAAAGCCTTGAAAACAATTAAGTAAAGCCATTTTAGAAGTGAAAATGCCGGGCTTTTTGGATAACAGTAACTAGAGTTTTGCCAAAAGATATGATAAAAACTGCCTAACTTAAATGTTTTTATGTTATTGGCAAAAAATCTGAATTTTGATCATGGTGGTGAAGAATTATTTCATGATGTTTCGATTTCTCTTGATTCTAAAGCCAAAAAGAGGATTGCTATTGTGGGTAAAAATGGCTCAGGCAAGTCGACTTTATTGAAACTTTTGGCCGGGATTTTGGAACCTCAAAAAGGAACAGTCACAGCCAGTGAAGAAACTGTGGTTTATCTTCAACAAAATCTGGAATTTACGGAAATTACCGGAACGGTAGAAGCATATTTGGTCGGGAAATTGGAGGAAGAATGGATGAGTTATATGATTGATATGGCTTTTACTGATGTGGGATTGGACGAATCAATTAAAACGCGGACTTTTTCTGAATTGAGCGGTGGTCAGAAAGTGAGAGTGGCTCTGGTGGAATTACTTTTGAAACAGCCAACAGTTTTGCTTTTGGATGAACCAACCAATCATCTGGAGAGAGAATCGATTGAATGGTTGAAGGGATTTGTCAGTGGTTTTGATGGATCTGTGGCTTATGTGTCGCATGATCGTAATTTTATCAATGAAACTGCTGATCAGATTTGGGAAATTACTCCTTCCAAGGAAATTCAAATTTATTCCTGTAATTATGATCAGTTTTTGATTGAGCGTTATGAACGCTATGAAAAAGCTTTGCAGGAATATAATTTTTCCCAGCGTGAGAGACTGGAACTGGAGGCCTGGTTGCGGGAAAATGCCAATCATCC
>JADLFY010000095.1 GCA_020849575.1 Candidatus Peregrinibacteria bacterium | reverse complement strand
TTAGAAATGTCTGAGCAAAAAGAAAAATCTGTTGTAGCAGTTCCTGCCAAAAGTTCGTTTTGGAAAACTTTTCTGGGACTGCTGGTTGTAGTGGTTTTGATTATCAATTCACTGCAATTGTGGCAAATGTCTTCAGTAGTCAATCGTGTCGATAAATATAATCAGGGCGTGATTGATGAGGTTGGCAGTGTGGTGGGGGATGTGAAAACTTTTGGTGAAGATTTAAATGAAATCAGAGAGTTTTTACTTTTACCCACCAAAGATTATAGTTTTGAAAAAGATCCTGAACAAAAGGGGAATACAGCTAATGATACAGAGGAAAATTCCAGTAATACCCTGGGAGCCTATGCTTTTTTGAATAGTTTTGTGGCTGAACAAAAAATGAATGAATTGAGAGCCAAAGCTGCGCCGATTTTTGAGACATTGATTCAATCTGAAGACTGGAATAAAACTCTGTCTGCGGCTGGTTTACTGATTGCTGAGAAAGCTGATTTACAGCTTAAACTCAAGGATAATCAGCTTAAAAAACCCGATGGTTTGCCCAATGAATTGTATGGTGAGCCGCTTTATAATCTGATTTTTGTGGCAGAGAAAAATGTTTTCCGTGTTCAGAGTGCTTTGGAGGAAAAGGATTTTCCCGGATATGATCAGATTGAATGGGAAAAACCATTGCTAGCTTATTTGTCTGACAATGTCGGCAAAGTTCGTGAAAAGAAAGTTGCTGATAAACAAAAAGCTCTGGAGGAAACCAAAAAGGCTGAGACTGATTTGCAGACTCAATTGGAATCACGAAAACAGGAATTAACCAAACTGGTTACAGAAAAGGCTTTTGCGGAAACATTAACTTCCATAGGTTTGAAGGTAGCAGACGCTCCGCGTGAGGAACAGAATAAATTTATTTATGATGTGTTTGGTGCTGATGGGAAAGTGAAATTTTCTCTGGCCCTGGAGGTGAGTTCAGGAATGATCAAAGTGATCAAAGATAATCAGGAAAATGACATCACAACTTATCTGAATCAGGACAATGGCTCAAAAAAAAAGCCCTAGTTTTGCCGGATCAGATTCCTGATTATGGTGATAAAGCTGCTGCGGTGGCCGGGCAGATGAATATTCTGATAGCCGGTCGACATGATTCGCTGGTAGATACGATGATTTTTGCCAATATTAATCCTGCCACACGTAAAATTACTTTGGTCAGCATACCCAGAGATCTTTATTACAATAATCGCAAAATCAACAGTTATTACGCTCTCTATGGAATGGATGAGCTGAAACGTATTCTTTCCAAAATTACCGGTTTTCAAATCGATAAATATATTTTGATTGATATGTATGCTTTTATCGATGTAATTGATCTGGTTGGAGGTATAGATGTGCATTTAAATGAAGCAGTGATAGATCCGACCTATAAAGTCTGTGACAATGGAGAATGTTCGACGCTTTATTATCGGGCGGGGGATCATCACCTTTCTGGTAAACAGGCTTTGCGTCTGGCCAGGACCCGTCATACTTCATCGGACTTTGCCCGTGCTGACCGTCAGCAAACTATTTTGAAAGCTTTGCAAACCAAAGCCCGTCAATTTGGTTTTGGCGATGCGGCCAAATTGACTGAGATTGCCAAGGCGGTTTTGGCCAAAACCGATACGGATCTGAATTTAGCTGATGCCATGGCAGCCTATTTCCGTTATCAGGGGTTCGAAGTGGAAAGCGGTAATGTTCTTTCTTCGGGAAATGTGCTGGAATCAAAATATACTGGTGAGTTGAAAGCAGCCGAATGTAAGGCTTCCAAACCGGCCTCGACTGAAGGTGGTACAGCGGAAAATGGTAATGATTGTAAGCAGGATAAAGGTCAATATATTCTGCTGCCCAGAAACAATAATTGGAATACAGTGAGATGGTATTTCCACCAATTAATTGAAGAATAATTTGTTCTGGAGTCTGGAGACAGATTGAAGACCATTTGTAATTGTGAAAAATAGGTGATTTAGCCTATGGGTGGCTTTTTAAAAACCGTATTTTGTGATATAGATTTTTTGGCAATAATTTTTTTTCGTTAAAACTGATGAGAATATTGGTGGTAGAAGATGAAAAAAAGATAGCTGACTTTATCAAGGAAATACTTGAGGCAGAAGGCAATGAGGTGACTTTGTCAACCAGTACCGAGGAGGTGCTGGAACATAATTATGTCAGCAGCCATGATCTGATGATATTGGATTTGATGTTGTCAGGAAAACAGGGCGGTTTGGACCTGGTAAAGATGCTGAAAAAAGATCGTACTGGTATACCGATTATTGTGCTTACCGCTTTAAATCAAATCAATACCAAGGTTGAGTTGTTTAATGCTGGAGTTGATGATTATTTGACTAAGCCCTTTGAGGCTTTGGAACTTTTGGCCAGAATTAAATCTGTTTATCGAAGATATCTGGAAGGACGTATAGAAAATGAAATGGTGATTGATGACATGATTTTTCAACGCAAAGAACATCTGGTGATACGGGCAGGCAAGAAAATCTTTTTGACTGTTAAGGAGTGTGAGCTGTTATGTTTTTTGATTGAGAATGCCGGTAAAATTGTCAGATCTGAGGATATTCTAAAGAGAGTCTGGAATACCAGAGTGGGTTTTCATTCAAATATTCTGCAGGCAACGGTGAGAAGATTGAGGAAAAAACTGGATGATGGATTTGAAAAAAAATATATAAAAAATGTTCATGGGGTTGGATATTGTTTCGAAAAATGACAATGTCATGTTTTTGTCAGGTTTAAATTGCCAAGGTGGTCAATAATGGTCTGGCTATTTGAGGTTGTGTTTAAGTTTTTCTAATGGGTACCGAACAATATTTAAATGAGATC
>JADLFY010000094.1 GCA_020849575.1 Candidatus Peregrinibacteria bacterium | reverse complement strand
CATTCTGAGAACGATAGCGCACTTTTACCTTGGATAATTCGGTAGCTACACTGACATTTTGGCTCAGATTGGCAACTTTTACGCCTACTTCAGTTGGCAATACATACACATAATTTTCCACTCCTACTACAAACAGCCAGAGCAGCAAAGCTGACACCACGGCCAGTAATTTAATCTGTATATTTTTAAATACATTCATTATTCTTCACGATAAACAAGTTTTTTGGAGGCTTTCTTATTGTCTTTTTTCGGCATTAAAACAATTTTTAATAATTGTTGAAGTCTGGCCAATTCAATATTCTTTTCCAGGTGGCCGTTCTTGGCAAAACTAATGGTACCTCTTTCTTCTGAAATAACTATCACACTGGCATCAGTATGATCAGTCAGACCAATCGCTGCTTTATGCCTAGTTCCCATGTTTTTGTCCTTTACGTCAAAGCTGGTTGGCAGAGTACAGGCCGCAGCTGCAATTTTCCCATCGGTAATAATTACCGCTCCATCATGTAAAGGTCCTTTGCCATGAAAAATAGAAATAAGCAGTTCTTTACTGACATCTGCATGCATCAACAGACCATTATCAATATATTCTTTGAGTGGAATAGCATGCTGGAAAACAATCAGTGCGCCGGATTTTTTTTCGGCTAAATATTCACAGCTTTCCACTATGCTGGTAATCAGGGCATCGAGAGCTACTTTCTTTTCACCACTCCAAAATTGAGTAGTACCAATTTTTTCCAGAGCCATACGTAATTCCTGCTGAAAAATAATCGGTATAGCTACCAATAATACGGTAAAAAATTTATCCAATATCCAGCCTACAGTCACCAGATTGAGTGATTTACTGATCAAAAAAACTATACTGATAATAATCAAACCCAAAAGTACACTGATGGATCTGGACCCTTTGAGCATGGCAAACAGATAGTAAATAACCACGGCCACAATCGCTATATCAAGCACTGCCTGCCAGGGAGTTACATCTGCATATAATAGGTTTTGCCAAAAACCACTGGCTGCATCAGCAATTTGGGAAATCAGATTGGCCAAGAAATTACTCATTAGAATGCTTGCAAATACCTAAATCTAGCCACAATTTATCCTTTGCCCGTAAAATATGCAAATCAAAATCCCGCTCTCTCCAGCGGGATTCTAATTATGAACCTAGCTACAACAGCTGGTTTGGGAAAAACTATTTTTGAAATACCTTGGCCAGTTTTTTTCTGTTAAACCAGGCAATAGTCAAAAGAATCACACAGTATAAATTCTCTGTAGGGCCTGTTTTAGCCAGTTTAGAAGGAATCATTTCGCCTGCGGCAGCTTTCAAATCATAGGCTTCTTGGGCACTGACTTCTGATTTTACTGCAGTAGTCGTAGAAGTATTTACCTGAGTGAGTGGCACATTTGCCAAGGCAGTGTCAGTAGCCAATGCGGCAGCTGCTAGAACATCAGTTGGGGCAGAGCCAAATAAACTGCTTGCTGCTGTTTCTACAACAGCAGTTTCAGGTGCAGCGGTAGTCAGAACATCAGTTGTAGTTACAGAGCTATCAACCGCTGATCCAAGCCCTACTGTAATAGTAGCTTTAAGGGCTGGATTGAAAGTTGAGTAATATTCAAAGTCAGCATCCTGATCAAATACATAACTAAATGTGTCACCAGGAGTCATTACTGAGCTGGCAAAACTTTGACCATCGGTAGATGAACCAATAATTGTCTGGTCAGCTGTACTGGTATTGGTCCAAATCACTGTAGTTCCGGCATCTATTTTGAGTACAGCAGGTTCAAATCCATACAAAGATACATCCACATTGACGCTCGAACCGCTTACTAATGCTGTATCTTCAGTTGTGCTTTCTGCTACTTCTGAACTTGTATCAACTGGAGTAGAGGATTCGACTGAGCTATCTGCATCCAGGAGATCAGCTTTCAAATTTACTGGTTCCTGAACCCAATATGCAATGTAACCAGCTATACCAACTATAGCCAAAGCCGCAATAATTTTTACTTTGGTAGAAGTAGGTACTTCTTCTTCGTTCTGTTGATTGGCCACCTTGGTATTATCAGTATCAGCAGAAAAACCAGCTGTAGCTTCATTGGTATTGGCAGAATCGTGAGCGATTTCCACTCTTGTTACATCATTTTGATTGTCCATAACTTTGTTTTTATTTTTGTAAAATCTTCACATTATAGCATAAAGCCACTTCAAAAACTCCTCCCAAAGCCAAATCTGGAGGAAATAAGCTGGGCAAATCCAGCTATTATTTTCTAATTAAAAAATCCCCGGATAAAACCATTAAACAATACCAGGTTGACCAGATCTGGCAGCAAAGAATAAATTACATACAACTAAGCGGAGAATTTAGGTTCCGAGGAACATAAAAGCATCCGGATCAGGCGTATTTGTCTAACAGATAATATCCAGGGAAGAGGTTGTCTTTGAAATTTCCTAAAGGTGTTGCCTTGAGGACTGCGTGCCAAAAAATTTAGGCAAAAAGTCACAGTCCAAAGGCAACCTGCTCCCTGTATATCCATATTCTAATTTTCAAATAACTTGGTTGAAATAAAGCCTCCCTAAACCCACAGGCCAATCAGGGGTGAAAAAACATTCTCAAAGCTCACAAGAGATCAAAAATAATGACTTGAATGAAAGTATCGCTACCTGCAAACAGTATCAATTTTTAAGCTTTCTTTCTCACACTTTGTCTTGCGACAAAAGTACAAGATAAAAAACCCAAAAGTTTAGCCAATGAAACATCAGTCTGGCCTCTTTATAGCCACCAAACCTGTTTCAAAGCACTGTGGGAACCTGGCGGACGCCCACAAGCGACCCTAAACTAACCTGAAAAGCTTAGGGAGAGAGTTTGCTTGCCAGGCTTGTCCTTAATCCTTATCTTGGACCTTTTGGCCGGCAAACTGCCTCCCTAACGCTTCTTTCAACCTGCTTATCAATGATCTTCACATTATATTACACCATAAAAAAATATATGTCAACACCCTAATCAACAAAAATACACTCAAATTGAAAATTAAATTGAAATCCCCTCTATATTCAGTTAAATTTATCCCGCTTTTTCAAGTATAAGCGTCTGTCTTGGATGCCTAAAACCCCTGCCGGGGTAGCTCAGTGGTAGAGCGCAGGTCTGAAGAACCTGGCGTCAGCAGTTCGATTCTGCTCCTCGGCACCATTTAGGTTACTATATTAAATATGCCCAGCAATCATTATGGCTGGCCTTTTCGCCATCTCCAAACAGGGAAAAGCCGGCTTTGGAAGTCGCCGGCCTAATAAGTACGGCTACATCCACAGTTACCTGAGATTTTGCCACGGACTGCTCAAATAAGATAAGTAGGCCAACTAAACACACTTGAGTGGGAAGTAACCGCCAGGGAGTACCGAGCCGCAGGCTGGTTTCTCATCCTCGCCGTTGGGGATGCCGTCATTGTCGAAGTCCATCTCACTATCACAGGAAGATGAATCCTCCCCTCCGCCTCCGCAGTTCTGACAATTGCCGCCATAGCTGCAGGCTTCGCAGGGATTGAGGTTCATCAGGACTTCGTCGGCATCCGAAATGCCGTCTCCGTCGCTGTCCTGAACGAATGACTGCGGGTCAAATGATTCACGGCAGCTTTGCTCCACCGCAGGGAGCATTTGGAGGCAGTTCCAGTACCATTCTTCTACGCTCTCAACATTGAGATCGTACTGATTTTGGCAGTTGCTGCCTAAATCATCTTCCAGACAATCCTGCAAGATCAGCTTCGCCTCTTCTGTCCCGATCACCAGGGAGTCCTCACAGTCATCGAAATGATCGAGGACTGGAGGTGTCGACACTGGCATGGGCGCCGGAGGAGTGATCTCCTCGACAATCTCCACGCTATTACACCCGATCATTACGAGAACCATGATTGAGAGAAACAGAAATTTGATTGAGTCCATGGCAGACCTCCGTGTTTTTTAGTTGCCTAATTCTCAGAGAGCAGGCGCCTACAATATAATATTTCCCAAATCCCGTCAATGCACCGTAGTATATAGATTTGTGGTGTGTATCAATCGCCTTTGCCTCCAGTCGAGCAACTTTAACTTGCAATTGTAAGGGCAGGGGATAAAATTCAGGAACAATAATTAACTAAGGCCATGATTATCACCATTTTTGATACAGAAACTACAGGTTTACCGAAAAGAGAAGGGACATTGGCCGATCAACCCTACCTTATCCAATTCGCTGCTTTTACTTATGAATTTGATCCCCGCAGCAGACATTTTAGAGAAATTGAACGCTATAATACTTTGATTAAACCACCCATTGCCATTCCCGAGGAAAGTGTCAGAATCACAGGTATTACTGACAGTGCTGTTGCAGGGGCACCGGCTTTTGCAGATGTAGCCGGAAAAATTCAGGAGATTTTTGCCAAATCGGATTTATCTGTTGCCCATAATATCAGTTTTGATGAAGAAGTAATTGGTTATGAATTGGAAAGACATGGCGCTCCCAAAAATTTTATCAGCCGAGGTCGCTACGATACTATGGAAGGAACGCGCAATCTCTGCAAACTCCCAGGCAAAAACGGCGGTTACAAAGCCCCCCGCCTGATGGAATTACACCAATTCCTTTTAAATGAGAGCTTTCAGGAAGCTCACAATGCCGAAAAAGATGTTGCTGCCCTGGCCCGATGCGTTAAAGTTCTTTTGCAGGAGGGGCTCTATCAACCGCCAACTGAACTGCCAGTTCAGGCACAGCCAGAACACGAACAAATTTCACTATTCTAAATGATTGAACCGGGCATATACCGTCACTATAAAGGAAAAAACTATCGTGTTATCGGTGTAGCCAAACATAGTGAAACCATGGAATTGATGGTTGTATATCAGGGACTTTACAATAGTGAAGAGTTTGGAGATCAGCCGTT
>JADLFY010000093.1 GCA_020849575.1 Candidatus Peregrinibacteria bacterium | reverse complement strand
CTTAATGATTCGATTGAAAAGGTGATGCCATCCAATGAAGACTTTACCAATTTGGCCAGAGAACTGGACAAATATTTTTTGAATACCAAAGCCACTTTGAGTCCAATGTTCCTCAGTGATTTACGTTTCAATCCACCACGTGTAGATGAAGGGCATGATTATGGGACTTTACCACTTTCCATGACTTTCTCCGGTACGGAAGCTGGTCTAAAAGATTTCCTGAGTTATGTAGAAAATAGCGGAGATTTAAATAATAAGACGCGTCTGCTCAGCATTATTACTTTCAATTTGAATTATGAAAATTCTGAAGCTGCAGCTTCCAATGTAATTTCTGATATAAGCGGTACAACCGAAGCAGTGGTACCGGCTTATTTACCTGAAAATAGAAATGTAACTGCGACTATGAATTTGAATGCCTTTTATCAAAAACCGGTAGAAGCAACACCAGCACAATAAATACTAATGGAAGATCAAAATACACAAGCAGGACAACCGACATCTCCCGAAGCCAATCCAAAATTAAAAGCGCTTCAGGAGGCGATTTTGGGTGGAAATATACCACAGATGGTACTGAATATTATCAGTTATGCGCTGGATCTGCGATCTTCGGATATTCATATTGAACCGGAAACCTATACGGTTCGTCTGCGCTATAGAATTGATGGTGTACTCAGACAGATTGTTGAGTATCCACTCAATATTCATCCGGCAGTAGTATCGAGAGTAAAAATCATGTCGAATCTGAAAATTGATGAACAGAGAATTCCTCAGGACGGACGTTGTGAGGTAACTACAAAAGATAATCGTGAAATGGATTTGCGTGTCTCTACTTTACCCACAGTAAACGGGGAAAAGATAGTAATGCGTATTCAGGATAAATCCCGCAAGATTCCGGATTTACCGGAGCTCGGTCTGGATCCGCATAATTTCCAATTGCTGACAGAGGCCCTGGATTTGCCGAATGGAATTATTTTAACTACTGGTCCTACAGGTTCAGGTAAAACTACTACGATGTATTCCTGTCTGAGCAGATTAAATACCATTGATGTAAATATTCTGACCATTGAAGATCCAGTGGAAATTCAGATTGATGGTTTGAATCAGAGTCAGGTCCATCCGGATATTGACTATTCATTTGCTTCGGGCTTGCGTACAGCACTTCGTCAGGATCCGGACATTATAATGGTGGGTGAAATCCGTGATCATGAAACTATTCAAACTGCCATTGAAGCGTCATTGACTGGTCATTTGGTACTTTCGACCATACATACTAATAGTGCAATTGAAACATTGACCCGTATTGATAATTTGGGAGTGGCGCCCTTTCTGATGGCTTCCACTATTGAGCTGATTATCGCCCAGCGTCTGGTGAGACGTTTGTGCCAGGCTTGTAAAGTCCCCCATCAGGCTGATCCGGCAGAATTGGCCAGATTAAAATTGGCCATGGAAAATATGGGTGTTCCTGGAATGATTACGCCTGAACAAATTGCCAATCCACAAGTATTCAAAGAAAGTGAACATGGCTGTCCTGAATGTGATGGTATTGGCTATAAAGGCCGCGTTGGTCTGTATGAAATAATGCGTATGAATAATGAAATACGCAGAATGATTTTGGATAAAGCCTCAGCTCTGGATATTGAAAAAACAGCAATGAAAAGCGGGATGGTAACTCTGGAACAGGATGGCGTGATCAAAGCCTTACAAGGTGTAACTTCTCTGGAAGAAATTTATCGCGTGGCTAAACGCATGGAATTATAAATAAAAAACCATGGCTGAAAGACAAACAAAAGGGTTTTACCAAGACATTGAATCAAGCGAAACATTCAAGGTTGGTGAAGACAAAAAAACTGATGCAAATCTGTTGAATCCTTCTGCACAAAAAGCCGTACCAAATGGATTTGTGATGAATATTGGTATGGAAAGTAAATCCAATAATCAAAAGATTTTCCTGGCCAGGAAAGCTGCTCAAAGCCGTTTTACCGGTAATTATATTTTGGACAGTTTTACCAAACTGAATGATTACATGATTGATCACAGCAAGATCAAATTGAAAGATATTGCTGTAACCTACAGACTTTTGGCTACGATGATTAATGCCGGTATGCCTTTAATCAAGTCACTGAATACTTTGGCCGTGCAGTCAGAAAAAATCCCGAAATTACAAAGAGTTTTATTTGATTTAGCTCAACAAATTGAAACCGGAAGCAGTTTTTCACAATCAATGGAAAAATATCCGGAAGTATTTTCACCAGCACAAATCGGTGCAATTCAGGCAGGTGAGGCTTCTGGGCAATTGAATAAAACCCTGAAAAATCTGGCTACAGAAATGGAAAAATCTGCAGCGATTGTGGGTAAAGTGAAAGGGGCACTGGTTTATCCAGTGGTGATACTTTGCATCATGTTCATAGTGATATTTCTGATGATGGTTTTGGTAATTCCGCAAATTTCTCAATTATTCACAGATTCCGGACAGGAATTACCAGCAGTGACACAGTTTTTGATTAATATGAGTAATTTCACCGTAAGCTACTGGTGGGCTATTATTCTGGTGGTGTTGGGACTGGTATTTGGAACAATCAGCTGGAAAAACTCCAAGGCAGGCCGATATTATTGGGATTTATTGATGTTGAATATCCCGGTATTCGGGAATCTGGTTAAAAAATCGACTCTTTCCAAATTCGCCTATTCATTTGGTAACTTGCTTTCTTCTGGTGTGCCAATTATCAAGGCCATGGAAATTGTGGCTGTAGCTGTAGGTAATGAAGTGTATAGAAAAAGATTTTTATTGACGGCAGAGGATATGAAAAGTGGTATACCAATGGCTGAAAATCTCTCCAGTTCAAAACTTTTCCCCTCCATGCTGGTAAATATGATTGAAGTTGGAGAACAAACTGCCCAGCTGGAAAATGTTACTCAAAAAGTAGCAGAGTTTTATGATGAAGAAGTATCTACTGCAGTGACAGCTTTAACAAAAATTATGGAACCACTTATTATAGTGATTGTAGGTATTACCGTAGGTGGATTGGTGGCAGCGATTATGTTGCCGATTATTCAACTGACCAATGTGGCTGGAACAATCGGATAAATCCGGCCAAATTTAAGTTATGCTCCCCCGCCTGGCCTAACAGCGCATAAGCGAGGGAGCTTTTTTTCTGTGTGCTAGCACAGCGGAGTAAATCCGCCAACCACACACAACCACGAAGGAAGCAACTAACTAAGAATCAGCTGATTAAGCAGTTTCACTGTCCTCAGAACCAGGCGGTAGCTCCAGCTACCAGGATGTTCTGATCCCTGGCCGTAGGGAGGTATCCCCCCTTGGCATCCTTGGGAGCGCCGCTCTTGAAGAAGAGCGGCGCTTGGGCTTGGTCGCGACGAAACTCCAGCTGAAAGGAGAGTTTGTCGAGGGGACGAAGATCCAGACCGATAGTGCCAGAACCAACGTACTTGCTATCTCCCCAGAAGATGGGAGTGGCTTTGGTCTCGCCTTGCTTCGGGACATTCTCGAAGTAGAGTTCGGTACGTCCCGTTACGAAGAGACCGGTATGCTCCGACGGCCGCCAGACTTGCCATTGGCCGTAGAGAGCACCGCCGTACCAGCTACTG
>JADLFY010000092.1 GCA_020849575.1 Candidatus Peregrinibacteria bacterium | reverse complement strand
CTTGTTTTGGCCAATGTAGCCGGCAAAGAAGAGTTCGCTCAAGAATGGCTGACCACTGCCCAGGGAAAGCTTTCTGAAGCAGTTTTACTTGATCCAAGCCTGAGTCCGGTGGCAGATCAGATTTCCATACTTTGGCCAACGCCCTAATCCATTTCCATCCCGACCTGTACTGTCCAGGCAGTTGAGAAGCCATCCAGTGGCTTTCTAAAAAGCTAAAATCATGATATAATGTCATGATATTTTGATTTTTTAGTATGTCTGCAATCAGCAAAACTGCCAAAATAAAAATTATTTTTGTTCTTACTTTCACAGTTGGCTCTGCGACGGCTTTTGCTATCAATACTCCCGATACAATTGGCAATGCCGATCTGTCCACTGAATCCAATATCAATTCACTAACCGAAATTCAGGATACACTTTGTGGAGGGTTAGATTCTGTAGCCTTAGCCATTTGCAAAGCAGAATTAGATGAATTTATTCAACTGGATAATCCCAATGCCAGTCTCTCTTTGGCTGATTCGGGTAGTGGAGGAGGGGGTGGTTCATCAGGAGGCTCCTCAGGTGGTGGAGCGGGTAGTGGAGGATCAGGCAGTGGTAGTGGCGGCTCTGGTTCAACTGGAGGTGGAAGTAGTAGCGGTTCTTCTAGTGGCGGAAGCTCCTCAATATCATCAGGTAATTCCTTAGGCAACACCAATGATGTATACGACGATTTGGATAATCAAATCACTGATATCAACAATACTGAAAACGATACTTCTTTATCAGATACCGACCAGCCAACTACGCCACTTTCTCCCGTTACAGAAAATACTTCCACTACTGACTCAAAACAGTTTTTGAATGAAAGTTCCACAGTTGAAGCCTCTGTCCCGGCAGAACCTTCAACTCTTCCCGCAGGCTCAAAAATTACCAAAAAAATCATCAAACCATCAGCTGTCAGCAATACTACAAAAATCGCCGGACCTGCTTTCATTATTCCTGAAGCAGTAATGCGTTCAGCAGCTCTCGAATCCCAAAGCAATCTTTTGAATGTCAAAACCATTCCCCCCACTATCAACACTACTCAAAACAATGCCATAAGCTATTTCACCTTAATTATGGTTGTATTCATGTTCTTGCAGACTACTTTCCTGGCCCTGCTCTATTTCAAAAAGATTAAGTTTTAGAGAATTCCTCTAATCAACCCATTTGACCAGACTCCCAGAGAACCTCTTTTCGCCTGAGGACCAATTTGAACGTGTTTTTCCCCGATATTTTTTGCTTTTCCTGCCCAGCCTTCCACATTGTCACCTATACCAACTGAATATCTGGTTTTTACTTTCAAAGCATCCGGCAAATCCAAAGATTGCACTTTGTCCCTATTCAAATCATAACCTGGTAAATTCATATAATCTGAGCCCCAGGCATCATTGGCATAGGATTGAAAAATATAATTATCAATATATTTGGCTATTCCTTCCAGGTTTAAGCCATTTTTTTGCGCTCTTTTTTGTCCATTGGCCATACAGTCATAAGCCCACAGCGTGTCTTCATTGCCGGTTTCTTTTACTCCTTCATAAATTTTACGATAAAAATCCGTCCAAAGCTGATTGAAATCAGCAGTATTATAATCACCATTAGGATCCAAAAAAGATCGGAAACCCATCAGTCCATCACCCAGAAACAGTCCATCAAAACCAAAGTCCCGATCAAGTTTTCGATATTGTTCAACTATATAATCCGCGCAGCTCATTTCTTTGTCATCACCATTTCGAACCATGCTTAGAGGATTTATATCATCACTGGAAGGTATTACTGGTGCCAGATTATCCCAATTTCTTTTGATAAAGTCATTGCCATCTTTATTTCCAGTATTTCCCCAAAAACCAATTATTACTTTGATCTTTTTCTCCTGCAATTGGGCAATCAATTTCTTCAAATCCGCCATTGTCCATTTGTCTTCTTTACTGCCATGTCTATTTAGTGGCACCACTTGATCAGCCTGATAATCTGCATAATTAAGGAAAAATTGTGGATCCCTGTCCTCCATCAGTACTATTTCGCGCACTTTATTATTAACCAATACATCGAAATTCAAATCATCATTTCTGAATCGCTTCAAATCAAATGCCGATAAATCCACCAGTACAGCCATCTTTTCTCTTTCAATTCCTGCCTCATCCAATGTCTGATAGCTGATATCTTCTTTTGAACCAAGCGCTGTTTTGATCATATTCGGTCCGGCCTGCCAGAGAAACCCCAATAATTTACGCAGATTATGTCTGGTTCCGGCAACTTCTTTAAAAATATCCCGACGGATTTTTACCTGTTCATAAAGCGCTGGTAATTGTTCTGGAGGAATCAGATTTTCCGGAATGCTCATCTGTTCAGTTACTATTCCATCGCTGATTTTCTTCAATTGATCTTCTGTGTGAAATGCATCAATTCTTTCAGCAGTTGCCGCTGTCCCGGCCAGAGCTACTATAGCCAGTCTTTTTTTCAAACTATAGGACTTAGGTTTGGAAGGTTGTTTCATCTTTTTAAATTAAGTACTCCTCATACACCAACTGGTCTGAATCTGCAACATCACCGATGTATTGCATGCCCATTTTTTTGGCTAAGCCAATACTGGCATCATTACCTTTTTCTACAACATATTTGATTTTTTCCGCTATCCCGGTCCTGATTTTGTACCAGCTGATCAATGTTTCCAGCGCTTCACGGGCCAATCCCTGTCCCTGCGCATTAATTTTTACCCAAACTCCAATTTCCGGATTAATATTTAAATTTCGAATCGAAACCATACCCAAAAATTCTCCGCTTTCTTTGCGCAGCATCACCATTTCTATTTTTTCTCCACGGGCAAATAAACGTCGATTTTCATTAATCCAGGTTTGCAATTCATTCCTGTCTTCAAAATTAATAAAATGCCGGGCCACATTTCCTCTTATCTCAGCAAAAATCTCATCAATCCATTCAGCTGAAACCAGCTTCAAATCCATTCGATCAGTATCCAGATTCTCCGGAAGCTCATTAATTTTTTCAAAAGGTGAATTCATTGGTCAAAATAAATCCTTTTATTATAGCACAAAAACCTCATCCCACCCAGTCTTTTCAGTAATCTTTCATTGCTATAATCATCCCATCCAACTATATTTTTTTAGGTTTACTTCTTAATCAAAAAAACATGGACGCAATTAATGGAGTTTCACTGGAAAAATACGCAGAATTATGTGCTCTCATGGCTGATACAGCTGGTGATGAGTCAAAAGAAATCGCTATTGCTGAAGCCAATGGAGTTTCAGGAGACGATTGGAAAGCAGCAAAAACCGGCTATACAGCCAGATTTTCAGACCCGGCTGACATGGGTAAAACAGCTTTGGCTTTCATGCCTCTTCTTCAGGCTGCCCAAAGCAAATTACGTGGCGGTAAAGAGCCAATTTCCCTGGAAGATTATGCCCGTATCAAAGCTCAGATGGCTTTGCGCAAAGATCCGGCTGATCCCAATAAACAAATTGATTACAATGTGGTTTTGGCCGAAAATGGTTGGGATCATCAAAGATGGTTGGAATGTGAAAGCTACTGGACTCCAGTGGTAGTAAATGATCCAACTAAACCAACTTTACAACCACGTTTCGACGAAGCTCAATCCATGAAATTCAAGCAGTTAATACAGGATGAATCAGACAAAATCCTTGGCATTGTCAGATAGTCTGGGACATCTGCTATCCGCACGAAACCATTATCTTTAGGTGTTCATATGAACACTTTTAGTAAAAAGCTCCAAAATTTTGGAGCTTTTTACTAACTGGAATGTTGACAAAAGTTCAAAAATATCCAAAAATACCCGCTCAAATCTAGTCTCAACTCATCAAAAAAATGCAATCAAGAGGCAAAAATCCAATATATAGACAGCCAGCTTTGGCTGACACAACTGGTATCAACACACGCCAGCTCCTTGAGCAACTGGCTGAATCCGGCCATCTCAATGTAGAAGCAGCCAATGCTCTCATCGCCGAAATGACAGCTCAGACTAAAACCGCTGCCCTTAACACTGCAACTCCAGAAGCTCACCTTACGCTGATCATAACCCCAGAAAACCAGGAGAATTCGAAAAAACTCACTCTAGAGGTTAAAGAGCAACTTCTCCAAACTCTTGAAGCCCGCTTTCGCAAAAATATGCATCGTCACACTAATATCACTTGGGAACAAGTCGCTATGCGCCTGAATGAAGCTCCCGAATCAAAACTCTGGTCCTTAAGTGAAATGGAAAGAACTGGTGGTGAACCCGATGTCACTGCCAGAGACGAACAAACCGGTGAACTCACTTTTATCGACCTATCGCCAGAAACTCCGAAAGGCCGACGAAAATGCGCCTATGACCAGCGTGGTGAAAAAGAATCAATTAGACATTATGGTCGCGAGCCAAAAGGTAATGCTATTGATCTATCTGCTGCCATGGGAATAACTATTTTAACTAAATCAGAGTACCGAGCCGCTCAAAAGTTCGATAAACTAGATTTACATAGCTACAGCTGGATACTGACTCCTGATGAAATGAGAAAACAACATCTTGCACTCTATGGTCGTCGTCGCGTCGATCTTGTTCGCATCCGTAAGAGCAATACTAACTGTGATATGGCTAATATGGGCTTTCGTGGCTCGCTAAAAGTTTAATCAATTCTCTACCATCCCTGCTATTGACACTTTTTGGTTCATATTGTAAACTCACCGCATTATTTCAGAAGTTTAAGAACAGATTAAGAGTTTACCATTCATTTTGCGTAACGATTGCAAATTGGTGAGCTCACCCGCTAAGAAAAGTCTCTGATCCAGAGCACTTAGTGAGCCAATCCAGTTTAGATTTCGCAAAATTTATTTTTATGCAAAAACAGTCAAATTTTTCCCGTGGTCCATCCCGTGGCCCACGTAGACCACGCCGTTCAGGCGGCTCTCACAGTTCGCAGGGACAGGGCGGCTATAGCAGCCACTCCAGCCAGGGCGGACAACAAGGTCATCAGAAACCTCATTCTGCCGAATCCAATCAATTTGGACATGGCAATAGTGGTGGCTCCAGTGGCTATCAAAGACGTCGTCGTAGTTTTGGCCGGGGAGGTCGTGGCCCAATGAAAAAAAGTGGTCGTATGATCGGCACTACCATCAATGTCAATCAGCTTATCAACAAAGTAAATGATGAAGCTTTTATCAAGCCAACTGAACATGTGATTCAGCATCAATTTACGGATTTCCTGATTGATCCGCGCCTCAAAAACAATATTAAACAAAAGGGGTATATCAGTCCGACACCTATTCAGGATCAATCAATTCCAGTAGGTCTTCAGGGTAAAGATGTCATTGGTATTGCCAATACCGGCACCGGTAAAACCGCTGCTTTCCTCATCCCGCTGATCAATAAAATGCTTGATAATCGTTCTCAAAAAGCCATTATCCTCACTCCAACCCGCGAATTGGCTGTGCAAATCAATGATGAATTACGTGAATTTGCCAGAGGTCTGACCCTCAATGCAGTTCTCTGTATTGGTGGCAGCGATATCAGACGTCAGGCCCACCTGATCAGAAGTCCTTTTAGTTTTATTATTGGTACTCCGGGTCGTATTATTGACCTTTACGAAAGAAAACTTCTCCATCTTGATCGTTTCCAGAATGTCGTTTTGGATGAAGCCGATCGTATGGTGGACATGGGTTTCATCAATGATATGAAATTAATTCTGGGCAAATTACCAAAAGAAAGACAATCATTCTTCTATACTGCCACTCTCGAACATAAAGTTGAAGAATTGATTCGCCAATTTATGAATAATCCGGTCAAAGTATCAGTAAAAATGCGTGATACATCAGCCAATATCGAACAGGATATTATCCGCGTTCCACATGACAAAAATGCCAAACTGAAAATCCTGATTGAGTTACTTGGTCAAACTGGTTTTGATAAAGTTTTGGTTTTTGGCCGTACCAAATTCGGTGTGGAAAAAATCTCCCGCGCCCTTCTGGCGGCTGGTGTCAGAGCTGATTCTATTCACGGTGATAAATCACAAAATTATCGTCAGCGCGCTTTACAACGTTTCAAAAAAGGTGAAGTCAAAGTGCTCTGTGCTACTGACGTAGCCGCGCGCGGCCTCGATATTAACGGGGTCAGCCACGTGATCAACTTCGATATTCCTGCTACCTATGACGATTATGTTCATCGTATCGG
>JADLFY010000091.1 GCA_020849575.1 Candidatus Peregrinibacteria bacterium | reverse complement strand
CTGAAAACCAATCCAATAGTCACTGCTATGATAAAAGTAAATAATAATCTGAAGAAAACAATTTCCGGCATAAAACTAAAAGCCGCCCAAGTTGAAATCACTGTTATCGGATTGAATACCGGTGCAGCCAACAAAAAAGTTATAGCCACATTGACTGGTATTCCTTTGCGTATTAACCTCCTGGCTACCGGGATATTCCCACATTCACAGACCGGAAACAAAAATCCCATTAAACAAGCTACAATCAGAGCCAACCAACGATTTTTGGGCATCAATTTCAGCAAAGTCTCTTCCTTAACAAAATGCGCCAAAGCCGCAGAAACAATCACACCAAAAAGTATGAACGGCAAAGCTCCCAAAACCACTCCCATAAATATGGTCACTGAATCCTGCATTTTAAGCCAAAAACTCTCCATAAATACAACAAAATTGCAAGAAATAATTTACCTCAAATTACGCACAAAATAAAGCTCAATCGACACTGCGTTGACATTATTAGAAATAGTGGTAAAATACACAATAATCTTTGAAATTTCTTATGAAAAGGCTTAATAATACAACCAGTGAGCTGGATCAAGCTTTCACCGAATTAAGAGACACCGTTCAAGACATTTCTCATCAGGACAACACTCAAAACCTTTTCCGGGAATTGATTTTATGCAGCACCTTTCCTGCGGAAAAAGTTGATGAAAAACCTGAACTAGGGCCAATACAACCGGGCCCTTTAATGCAGCACATAGCCAATCTGGAAAGAAACAATCCCAATCCGACTAGAAGCAATTTCCTCTATAGAGCTAGACAAAAAGCTCTCCAATATGAAAACGGCTATCGCGAAAACTCTCTAGGCAGCTATAATACTGAATTAGCAGCCAATCTCTGGGCATTTCTGGAAAAAGAAAGTGACGAAAATGCCCTTCATACGCCGGAAAGCGCCTATCAGGAATATATCGCTCAAGAATGCGAAACCATTTTGGACACAGTTTTTTTGCAGGCAGCAATCAGAGGTAAATTTGGTGGCATTGACCAAACCGGGGAATTGGCCAGATTCATTTTTGGCGACGACTCCAGAATAGAAGAACGTGTGAGATACTGCTTATCTTTACCAGAAAGCAAAGATATCAGACATGCACTAACCGGCTCTGCCCAAATCATTGTGGGCATAATGCTCTTCATCTATGCAATGGCCCGTTATATGGATCATCATGGCAAATTTAATGGTCTTTTTGATGAATTAAGTGTGGCTTTGCCAGGTATAATTGGCCTGGCTTGCGCTAAAGGAGGTATTGGTGAAGGTACAAATCTCTTAACAACCAAAACATGCGAAAATAAAAAATATCATCGACAAAAATATCAGCAAATACCTGAAACCCCCGAAATAGAACAATTAAACCAGTATTTAAGCCAATTAAGTACTTTGGTCAGACAATATAGTGAAACTCAGGACAAATCAGTCAAAGCAGAGCTGGAAGCCAAAATACTCGATTTAAGAGCAATACTTGAACAAAATCATTCCATTTACAGACGCAAATTCAAAGACTCTGAAACTATTTCTCTACCCATATCTGAAGTAGAACCTGTTAACACCGATCATATTAGAGTTCATTCAGTAGACCAGCAAAATGAAAAATCAGAGGATGAAGAGTCAAAAGAGAATTGCTCGACTGAAGATGAGGAAGATTTAGATGAAGATGATTTTCTCAATCCAATCACTCCAGAAAAACTGGAACAAAGAATGCATCAATAATTTTCATTTGAAATTCAGCCATTAATTCACTATATTCATAGCGCAAAAAAACGGCTTTGCGCGGGTGGCGAAACTGGCAGACGCACTACCTTGAGGTGGTAGCGCCCACAAGGCATGGAGGTTCAAGTCCTCTCCCGCGCACCATTTTGCTTCTTAAACATGCGTGAAATCCCCTTCAATACGCTTCCATCCTAAATCGTCCCACTCAAATCCTGAGTTTTTCCATTACGGTAAATTCGCAAAATCAGCTTATCGCCTTTTACTTTTTTACCCATAACAGCTTGTATTTGATTTACCTTGGCACTTAATCCATCTATTTCTACAATCACATCACCACTACGTAAATCCAGCTTTTGCGCCAATCCGTCTTTGACAATTCCTCCACCAATTTTACCCTGCAACAAAGACTGTGAATCAGTAATTACACAGCCACTATCAACAGCAACCTTCCAGCTTTGAGCCAAAGTTTTATTCAGTTCAAAACAACTCAAACCCAAAGTAGCAACCTGATCAAAATTTCCATTTTTCCCATATCTTTCCAACAACCAACTGATTTGAGGGCCAGTAATCAGTTCACCGTTTTCATTAAAAATCGCCAGCAATCTGCCACTGTAATCAAAAATCAGCTCTGAATTCAAATCCTCTAAATCATCAAAAACAATTACCGGATTTTTCCCATCCTCATAGAAATAAGGATATTTATCATCAAAACTTCCCATCAAAGCACTGATTACCCCATTCTGAACATGTGGTTGGGTAGCCAACATAGCTTTCACGGCAAGTACCATTTGTCCGACTTGCCAATCATATTGATGAGCCAAATCCACAGCCCTGAAATTATAAAAAGGTGTACGGGATTTTTTATCCATAGCCAATTCACCATCCTTAACCAGTTTGATTAAACTTAAACCATTATATTTCCCCAGCACTTCATATTGGTAAATCAAACCCTTTTGATCCACCACCTTCCAATCAGCATTCTGCTCTATTTCCTGAGGCAAAAGTGCCATTCCTTCGGAATTCAGCATAATTGCCGTTTTATAACAATCGCTTTCGGCTCCAAAACACTTTTGCAAAACACTTTCATCACCACTTTGCCATGATTTCAAAGTAGCTGACGACATAATCCGGAGTAAAGAATCACTGACATCGTTTAAAGCTGTAATAATAGAAGAACTTTCAATATAAACGTGTTTTTCAGTAACCTTTTCAGTGACAGCTGGAACAGGCAATTTCCCATAAAAATTATTAGCCAGAGAAAATGCCAAAAATCCTCCCAAACAGCCAAATACAAAGAAAACCAGTAAATTAAACAGTCGATCGCGCCAAAGTATTCTTTTATCCATAAAATATAGACTAGGTTAGCCTATATTCTATGTTTTCTTTACAACAATGCAAGTCATATCATCCATTTGCTTGTAGCCCTGACGATAAATATATACATCAGCCAGCAAAGCATTTCTGATCGACAAAGCATCTTCAAATTGAGCATATTTTTCTACCATTGCTCTTAAATTCTCCACTCCATACATTTCTTTCTCATTTCTCCAGGCTTCAGGAATACCATCAGAATAGATAAACAAAACATCTCCTTTACCCAATTCCACATCTCTGATCTGCAATAGTTTGCTAACATCCTTAATCATGCCAAGAGCCAATCCCCCTGACGCCAAAAATTCAGCCTTGCCCTGAGCAGCTTTATAATGAATGATTTTTTCATGTCCGGCACTGACATAACTGAATTTTTGCTCCTCAATCAACCAACGCATCAAAACCAACGTAATAAACATATTGGGAGTAGTCTTAGCTTTCAGTACATCATTTACTTCTGCCAGAATTACATCGAGATTTTTTCGTCCTGCCTTGGAATAAAATAAAGCATTGGCAATAGACACTACGATACCTGAAGGTACACCATGCCCGGTCACATCACCCAGATAAAACATCAATTCATCATCGCTTGGCATCAAAAAATCATAACAGTCTCCACCAATTTCCTCAGCCGGAATAATACCCGCACAAATATCCAGTCCTTTTACTTTTGGATATTCTTTTGGCAAAAGCCTGTCCTGAATCTGTTTGGCCAATTCCAATTCTTTACCAACACGTTCTTTATAAATCATGGCTTTGGTACTTTCCTGCAAATCAGCCGCCATCTTATTGAAAGTCTGCGCCAAATCATAAATTTCATCTTTAGTTTTTACTTGCACACGATGAGTCAAATCACCTGTAGCCAGAATTTCCGCACCCCGCTTCAGAACACTAAGTGGCTTGGTAATATTTGATCCAAAAATAATCGCCAGCAAAATACCCAAACCTACACCGAAAATTGCCAACATCAAAATTCTCATCTGAGTAGCAGCAATTCTGGCCG
>JADLFY010000090.1 GCA_020849575.1 Candidatus Peregrinibacteria bacterium | reverse complement strand
TCAATGAAAATTCCACGTCATCCGCAACAACGGAGCTCAAACCAATTATGGTCATTTTTGATGAATCAATAATCAAAGCCCCCTTGGCTGAACAAATTTTTACTTCAGGAACCAGCGGAAAATTTACCGGCGAAATAATTGAAACAGAACAAAATCCCAATTATCAATTCATTCTGAAATTACATCAGTATGAAATAATCAGTCAGGCTGAAACAGAAAATCATTCCACCTTTATTCTGATTGCTGTTATATTCCTTGGCGTGGCAGCATATTTAATTTATCGGAACAGGAAATGGATCATTTCTCAATCGGCCAAGTTTTTATCACCTTCCTAGCTGGGATACTTTCCATCCTTTCACCCTGTGTCCTGCCGGTATTACCAGGGTTTATTGCCTATTTTGCCGGCATCACAGTAACTGAAGCCAAAAGCAAAATACGTCAGCATCAATTGATTTTAAATACTCTGGCTTTTAGCCTGGGCTTCTCGACCACCTTCCTGATGTTCGGTATTATTGCCGGAAGTATCAGTCTTTTCCTGGTTCAAAACCAAATTATCCTGCAAAAAATAGCCGGGTTCATCCTGATTTGTTTTGGTCTGCTACAAAGTGGCCTGATCAAAATACCTGCTTTACAAAAAGAATGGCGCGTCGACCAACAAAATACCTTTAAAAAATTCCCCCATTATTTGCGCTCCCTGTTAATCGGCATTTTATTCGCTATCAGCTGGACCCCCTGCTATGGACCAATTATTGGAGGGATTTTCACCCTGACTGCCAGTAATTCAACTTTCTGGACAGCCATTGGTTACTTTTTAATCTATAGCCTGGGCTTCACTTTCCCATTAATTATCATCGCTTTTTCGCTGGAAAAAAGCTCCCGATGGCTGGGTCAGCACAAGAAATTTTTTGCCATTGCCAATATCATTGCCGGATTACTATTTATATTGATTGGTCTGTTAATGTTAACTTCTTCTCTCGGAAACATTGTCAATTGGCTGAATTTTATTTACACTAATAACAAATTGCTTTTCTTCTAAAAACAAAAAAACAATATGGAACAAAATAATTTTTTCAAAATAGTCAGTGCTTTTTTACTTGGACTGATAGTAGGTTATTTATTGGGCAAAGCCAATTTCTCCGGTGCAGCCATGCCAAGGATAGAAGCCAATAGTTCGGTCAAAATTCAGGGACAGGAAAATGCACCAGTAACTATTACCGAATATAGTGATTTCCAGTGTCCGCTTTGTCACAGTTTCTTTGTCAATTCCTACCCGACCATTTTGGAAAATTACATCAAAACCGGCAAAGTAAAATACGTTTACAAACATTTCCCGCTAAATATTCATCCCCAGGCTCCGGCAGCGGCCCTCGCTTCTGAGTGTGCTCTTGATCAAAACAAATTCTGGGAAATGCATGACAAGCTTTTTGAAAATCAGGATCGCTGGTCCGGTAATCCCAGCCATGGCGACATCTTCAAGCAATTGGCCGCTGACATTGGCTTGGATCAGGCCAAATTCAATCAGTGTTATGACCAGGCTACCTACAAAAACAATGTTGATGTTGATTACAATGAAGCTATCACCAACGGTTTCCGTGGCACTCCGACTTTCTACATTAACGATCAGTTAATTGTCGGTGCTCAGGATACCAAAGTCTTCACCGATGCCATCGACGCCCTGCTCAACAAGTAAATCAGCCTTAATCGAGCGATCTCAGTCATAACTCTCCAAACAGCTAAAGTTGCAAAATTCTATAAAGTATTTGAGCCGTTTCACCTCTTGAAGCGGCTTTTTCCGGATAAAAGAAGTCCAGATTGGGATTAACATTAATCACTCCCCTGTCCAAAGCAATTTCCACTACAGAGGCATACCAGGTTTCCGGAGAAACGTCTTCAAAGTTATCAATCACCTTGTCATTTACTTTCTTCACCTGAAAAGCTTCAATCAGCATTTTCAAAGCTTCCGCCCTGTTCACAACTTCTTCAGGATGGAACTTTCCATCCGATTTACCTTTGACCCAGCCCTTTTCTTTGGCCAGACAAACTGATGAGGCAAACCATTCATTTTTTACATCCTTGAAACAATTATTATAATTCAAAGCCAGTGGAAATTGTTTTTTGGCATTAACAATAATTTTTACCAGATCAGCTCTTTTCAAATCCTCATCAGGATGAAAAGTATGATCAGCATAACCTGTAATAATTCCATTTTTTTTCAGATACACCAGTGAATCATAGTATTTGGAATCAGCTTTAACATCTTCAAACAATTCCTCTTCAGCCGCTTCCTTTAACTCTTCATGACTGCCATAAACACTGTCCAGGGCATGCTTGAACAAATCAATGGTTTTTGGTACCCCGACCACAGCGGTAATAATAATCAGTGCTGAGGCCATCACCGCCACCGGAACAAATAAAAAGACTTTTACTGCTGCATGACGATCGGCCTTACCATCACTTACCACTATGCCTTCTTTACTCGGCGCTGATTTTTCTTTATTTAATATATCCTTTAATTTCACTTTTTTGTTTTGTTTATCTTTCTTTCTGCAATTCTCAATATGATAACACAGCCACAGAATATGTCAATATATTAGCAGACTTTAAAAAAGAGGGCCAAAACCCTCTTTTATAGCTTATTTAAAAGAAAAAACTAACCATTATTAGGAAAAACCGGATCTTCCAGTTCTACTTCATCCTCTTTTCCCAGTATTTCCGCATATTCAAGCTCATAAACGTGTAAAAGAGTAAAGAACAACACCAGCAACATCGGCCCAAAAATGACTCCAATAAGCCCAAAAGCCAGAATCCCACCAAAAATGGAAATAAAAGTCATTAATGGATTCAAATTGGTCGTACTACTGAGGAAAACCACTCTCAGAACATTATCCACTGTACTGATCAGGCCAAAGCCCCAAATCAGGATAAAAGCCCCCCATAAATTACCACTAATCAGCATAATTAAACCCATTGGAAGCCATACTATCGAAGTACCTACCGTAGGAACCAGTGAGAATAAGGAAACTGCTGTAGCCCAGAAGAAGCCGCTAGGGATTCCGGCAATGGCAAAACCAATCCAGGCCACCAAGCCCTGCGCAATAGCCGTCATGAAAGTTCCAAACAAAGTAGCTCTGCTGATTTCATCAAATTTAGTGAAAATTTCTTTTTCATATTCAACCGGAATGGGTGACAAAATCATCAGTCTTTTCAAAATATATCTGCCATCCTTGTAGAAGAAATACAGCGTGAAAGACATCAGCAGGAGATTAAATAAAGTCAGTCCCAAATCGGTCAACAATTTGGCACTCTGCTTGGCAGCAAAAGTACTGATAAATTTAGCCGATTCAGTCAGACCATTTTTCAGAGCATCCATGTTTTGCTGTACAAAAACAGCTACATCAGAGCTGTAGCTACCGGAAATATCAAAGAAAAGATTTCCTTTCTCCCATTTCATCAAAGCAGTTACATCAACAGTCTGCAAATAGTCATTAACCATTCTGTATAGATCCACAGCCTGACCGGCCAATATCAACAAGAACAAAGTAATGGGAATCACTATGGCAAACACCACCAGCAAACAGGTTACAATGGAAGCCAAACGTTTTCTTCCCCGAAACCATTTTTCAAATTTGGCATAAATGGGAAAAGTTACAGTTGCAATAATTGCCGAAAAAATTAATACCATCAAAAAAGGTGAGACCACTACCAGCAAATTCCAGGCCACCCAAATCATAAATGCAAACAGAAAATAAGCCGGCAACTTTTCTATTATCAAAGATTGACGATCAAAAACATGTTTCTTTTTCATGCCTATAATATTGATTTTAAATTCTCCGACAGTATAGCTATTTATCAGGAAACTTGCACGCTAAAAATCAGCCCAATCAAATAACCAATCAAGGCAGATAAAATACCTATTATCATCATCTGTAAACCGCTCCTGTACCATCTTCCTACGGTTAATTTTGATTTGATCGCACCTACTATAAATAAAGTCAAAGCAGATACTCCCAGAGCAATAAAAATCGCCGCCGTAACATCACCAGCAAAACGTATTTTGCCCACATAAAAAGTCAAAAACGGTATGAGTGGCACTATCGCCCCGACAAAAGAAGAAAATCCAATCAGAATCGCCGCATTGGCCGGCCTGCCATCTGCCACAGGAGAAAGCCCCAATTCTTCTCTCATCATGGTATGCAGCCAGACTTTTTTATCCGCAGTCAAAACCTTAACCACTTCTTCCAATAATTCACCTTTGAAACCTTTTTTTTCATAAATTTCACGAATTTCCTGCTGCTCTTCCAGAGGCATATTTTCAATTTCAAAATCTTCCCTCTTCAATTCACTCAGATAATAATCTCTTTCAGCCAATTTACTGGTATAGCCAACAGCTCCCATGGAAACCGCCTCGGCAATCGCCCCGGCCAACCCGCCGGCAACCACAATACGAAAATCTCCACTGGCTGCTGCCA
The DNA here is from genome assembly GCA_020849575.1 of Candidatus Peregrinibacteria bacterium. Classification (GTDB taxonomy): domain Bacteria; phylum Patescibacteriota; class Gracilibacteria; order UBA1369; family UBA1369; genus JADLFY01. Next base: position 9,042 of record JADLFY010000090.1, on the reverse strand, counting down.
GCCCCAAAATGACTCCCAAAGTATTGACCAGTCCATCTTGTCCGCCCAGAATTATATCACTCAAAAATTCGCCGGTTTTACCATTCTTCTCATGATTATGTACGGTAGATGCCGCAGCCACTACCTGACTCGGATGATGTGCATGGGTTTTATTTTTCAGATTCATGATTATTTTTTTAATTCCGAATCAGCATGCCTCAAGGACACAATTTTTACAAAAGTTTATTTCTTTTTGGGCGTTTTCAATAATTTTAGACAGTTTTCTTCAGTCATAAAATCAGCAAAACAATCTTCACTAATTGGTTCCATGGGCATCAATTGAACTCTGTCCACCGGCCACCATCTCTGTACATTATCCCTGATAATTTCCCAGGCCAGATCAGGTTTATTATTCTTGGCATGAATTCTCGCCACTCTTATTGCTTCCTCATAGCCATGATACATATTTTTAGGATTGAATCTCCGCACAATTTCATCATCCTGATCAAAAGCAATTGCCAATGCCAATAAATGCCCTTCCAGCTCAACTTTTTTCTTGGGGTCTTTCAGTTTGGGTTTATATTCAAAAACATTATCTACAGCATTCCGATAATGAGCCGCTTTTTCTGCAGGACTCGATTCTGGCATGTCTACAATTGGAAAAACTTTATCCTCAGTTTTCCCCTTGGCTTTCAAATAGGTAAACAATTTCTTCAAAACTTTTTGTTCTCTGTTATGAAGAGTTTTAATCTTAATATTTTTCTGCAAATAGCTCAAAATACCGGCCCAATCCCCTGTTTTCTGGGCGGCCGTGGCCAAAGCCATCACCGTTTCATCAAAAACATTAGCGGTAAAATAAACTTCAATTTCATTGAGAGTGGCCACGGCCGGCTCCAATAAATCCTTCCATCTGCCCAGATAACTATATAGATAGACCAGTGAGGCGGAAGCGGTCACATCACCCGCTTGGGCAGCCTGCTCTACTACCAAGAGTTCTTGCTCATATTCTCCGTTCAAAATATTTACTCTAGCTTTATTCAAAGCTCTATTTGTTTTAGCTTTCGGCATGAAATTTTTTAATTAATAATTTTTCCAAATTCTCCATGATTTTAATAAGATTCTTGGTCTTCCTGGATGCTTCTTCATGCAAATTAACAGCTTCTTTCTCCACCACAATCATATCTCCATTTTTCGACAATAAGCCTATCCGTCCCAAACGTTCCAATCCACCATTTAATTCCTGATCAGAAAAAACCGCATGATTGATATAATCACCGGCTTCCACAATTTGGGCCAAACTTGCCCGACCTTCAACCGCAGCCATTACAATTGCCAGCAATAACCAGGCATCCGATTTTTGAAAAACTGCATCCAAAAAAATGACCTATAAGACACAGGCATCATAACAAATTCAGCCAGCTTTTCTAGAGCTTGGAAATTTTTCCTGATGTATCGTCCATAATTTCCAGTGCTTCTCTCAAAGTTTCTTTTTCATCCACACGCACGGTTTTTGGCTCCAAATCGTGAATGATTCTTTCTCCATGAATCTGAAAACCCATTTTGGCCAATTCCAAAGGATATTTAGAAGGTGACTGCAATTTGGTTGCCAGCCAATCCAGTAAAGCCTGACGCAATTTCATCCGGCTGTCCAAATCAAGTTTATACTGTCTCGCCAGAGTCAGCAGTGCCTCTTCCAGCACTTCTATATAAGGAGCATATTTTTCGACATTATCAGGAAGTTCTGCTTTATTTACTTCCTCAAATCTTTCGGTAATTTTTTTAGCCAACATATATCCATTAAAAGTTCTAAGCACAGATATTGCCACAAATGGAAAATATTTTCAAGTACCCCTGAAGCCTATGCTATAATCCATTAGCATTCTATTTTAATCTAAATAATGAGGAAATTTTGGAAAACTTTACTTTGGCTTATTTTAGGCATAAATCTAGCTATAATTGGTCATTTCTGGTGGGCTAATGCATCTTTTTCATTCAATACCACCCCAGGAGTTTTATTGGCTTTCGGACAATTAACCGGTTTATTGGCAGCTTTCTTTGTTTTAATGCAGCTGGTTTTCATCGGCCGGGCTACCTGGATAGAAAAAGTTTTTGGTCTGGATAAATTAACCAATATTCATCGACTAAACGGTTATTTAAGTTTGCTGACCATTCTGGCCCATCCAATTTTCATCATTGCTTCATATTCAGCAGCAGCCAAGATTTCTTTTATCGACCAGTTCATTGAATTTTGGCAAAATTATGAAGATATTCCGGCCACAGCAATTGCCGTGGTGATTTTTGTAGCCATAGTTTTTTTGTCCATTTATATTGTCCGCAAAAGATTCAAATATGAATCATGGTATTACATACACCTGCTTACCTATCTGGCTATTGCATTAGGATTTGGTCATCAGTTAAAGCTGGGCAGCACTTTGCTTAGTAATCCTGTTTTCTATAATTACTGGCTGGTTTTATATGCTTTTGTTTTTGGGAACCTGATCATTTTTCATTTCATCACCCCAATTTACCTTTTCTTCAAACATCAATTCCGCGTGGAAAAACTCGTTCAGGAAACCGCTGACACCTGGTCCGTTTATATTTCCGGGAAAAATCTCAACTCCTGGAAAACTGAACCGGGACAATTCATCACCGTCAGATTTTTGGCCAAAAACTTTTATTTTCAGGCTCATCCATTTTCCCTTTCTGCTATTCCTACCAATGAACATTTCCGCATCACCATTAAAGTCTGTGGTGATTTCACCGGTAATATTCCCAAATTAAAACCCGGCACCAAAGTTATTATTGGCGGAGCCTATGGAATATTTACAGCCAACAATCAGGCCAAAGAAAAATATCTGTTTATTGCCGGAGGTGTTGGAATTACTCCAATCAGATCGCTGGTGGAAGACCTGGCTCCTCAACACGATATTTCTTTAATCTACAGCAATCGTTCTGCCGATAATGTTATTTTCAAAAATGAATTGGATCAAATCGCCAGTAAACATCCTTTCCCCATTCACTATCTCTATACCAGCGAGAATACCGGTCAGGTCAATGGCCGTCTCGATGAAGACAAACTAAATACTCTGATCAAAGACCTCAAAGAACGTCAGGTCTATCTCTGCGGACCATTACCAATGAACAAAGCCATCTCAGCTTTACTCCGGAAAATGGGGCTTTCTGCAGAACAGATTCACTTTGAAAAATTTTCTTTTTAAAATTTAACTCAAAAAAATATGAAAAAAATATTTATCTTAATAGTCATTTTGGCAGCCCTGGGCGGTGGATATTACTACTATCAACAAAATTATGCTTCCGTTCCGACCCCCATCTCAACCTCTAATAACAATCAAATGAATAATTCTGAAATGCTCGCTTCCAACAAAGAAACAGAAATCACCAGCAGCGAAGTAGAATACAGTCCTGGCATCAAAGGACTTTATGCTACTCCCACCGCACCAGGTAATTATCCAGGAATAGTAATCATGCATGAATGGTGGGGCTTAAATGACAATATCAAAGACATGGCCAGACAATTAGCCAAAGAAGGTTACCGCGTCGTGGCTGTAGACCTCTATCATGGCGAAGTAGCAACAACTTCTGAACGTGCCAATGAATTACGCACTGCTCTCAAACAGGATGAAGCCAACAAAAATATGCAGGATGCCATTAAATTCCTACAGGATCAGGGTATTACCAAAATCGCCTCTTTAGGCTGGTGTTTCGGTGGCGGACAATCACTTCAACTGGCTCTCTCCGGACAAAAACTTGATGCCACTGTCATCTACTATGGACAATTAACTTCAGACGAAGAACAGTTAAACAAGATCCAATGGCCGGTTCTGGGTATTTTTGGAGCCAAAGACACTTCCATCACACCGGAACAAGTAGGCGGATTTGAAACTGCTTTGAACAATTTATCCATAAAAAATGAAATTCACATTTATCCCGATGTCGGCCACGCTTTTGCCAATCCATCCGGCCAGAACTATGCTCCGGAAGCTACCAAAGACGCCTGGGAAAAAACCATGGCTTTCCTGAAAACCAATCTCCAGTAAAAAATTTGTAACAATTTCTTACTCAATAGTGTAAATAGTATTCATATATAATTTAAATTCAAATATGAAAAAACATCTTAGTCTCGGAGCAATATTAATCACTTCAGCAATTTTTTTAAGTGCCTGCGGAAATCAAAACGCCACACCGGTAAGCAATAATGGTGACACCACTCCAACCAGTAGCAGCACCAACGGAGACAAACCGGCTAACGATAAACCAGCCAATGGCGGCATGAATATGACCCCACAAACCCCGGCAGAATTAACTGAAGAACAACAAGCCCAGCTCAAAGCCGGCGAAGAAGCCCACGAGCCAACCACACTGACCTTCAAGGTAAGTGGCGGCAATTTCTACTATGCTCCAAACACTATCAAGGTAAAACGTGGTGACACCGTTAGAATCGTCTTTGAAAATGCGGGAGGCATGCACAATCTCAACATTGACGAATTTAATGCCAAAACCAAAACCATTAAAACCGGTGAATCAGAAACCATTGAATTTGTAGCAGATCAGGTCGGTTCCTTCGAATATTACTGTAGTATTGGCAGCCATCGTCAAATGGGCCAAAAAGGTGCTCTGATTGTAGAAGAATAAATATTAAGTAAATCCCACAAAAGCCCCCGCGCACGCGGGGGCTTTTTCAAAAATCGAACCAAACATCTAACTGTTCTTTTTCCCTTTAAGCAGCATTTCCATAGCATGATCGAGAGAACCTGCACGTGTCACTTCGCCTGAGTTAACAAAGAAAATTTCATCCGCATCCTGAATAGTATTGAGACGATGGGCAATAATCACACGGGTAGTTGTATGATGCAATTTCATCAAAACATCTTCCAATAATTGTTCAGTAAAAGTATCTATATTGGCAGTTGCTTCATCCAGAATCAGTAATTCCGGCTTACGCAGAATAGCCCGCATAAAAGCAATCAACTGACGTTGACCAAAACTGATTGATTCACCGGCCGATTCAACAGGAGTCTCCAGACCCTGCTCAAAACGTTTCATCAAATGACCGAGATTAGCCTTTTCCAATTCCAGCATCAGCTGTTCATTGGTCAAAGTTTCCAGATCTTCATTGCCATACAAAATATTATCTCTGACCGTTCCAGTAAAAAGGAAAGGTTCCTGCAAAATAAAACCAATTTTTTTAGTTCTGTTGATCGCATCATAAGAACGGATGTCTTTGCCCTGCAAAACCACCTGCCCCTCAGTTGGATCATAAAGTCTGGCCATCAAAGAAGCCGTGGTAGTCTTACCTCCGCCCGTTGGTCCAACCAGGGCATAGGTTTTTCCTCTTTCCAGAGTAAAATTAATCTGTTTCAAAACTTCCCTGCCATCGGGATAATGGAAACTCACATCTTTGAATTCCAGCAGAGATTCACTGGTTCTCTGATGTCCTTCAATAGTCTCAAAATCTGATTTCATTGAAAGTATCTGATAAATTCTTTCCCAGGCTGCCATAGCCACTTGGAAAGTAGACCAAACCGCCGCCAATTGTCTGACCGGATCATAGAATTTCCCTATATACATGAGGAAAGAAATCAAAAAACCCACAGTCAAACTTCCAGCAGAAATCATATAAACACCAACTGAAAAAACTATCAGCTGAGCAAGATGCGCGGACAAACCATAAACCGGATTAAAAATATTATTGGCCAAATCAGCTTTGACAGCCGCCAAAAAATTATTTTGATTGGCTTCATCAAATTTATCCCGAAAATAATTTCTTCTGTTGAAAGCTACAATCACTTTGAAATTGGATAAACTTTCCTGAATTTCCGCACTCATACCACCAGTGCTCTGCAGACTGGCAGCATTTTTCCTCTTCACCCAGGGCGAAACCAAAGCAGTAAAAATCGCAATCAAAATGGCCGGAACCAAACTGGCCAAACCCAGCAAAGGATTAATAGCCACTAGAAAGATAGCCGCCCCAGTCATGATAAACAGCGTTCCAATAAACTGCATCAATGACTGAGAAAAAAACTGATTCAAATTATCAGTATCATTATTAATTCTGGAAATTAAATCACCAGCTTTATTCTGATTAAAAAAGGCCACCGGAAAAGACTGAAGTTTTTTAAATATCTGATTTCTCAATTTAAATAAGACACGCTGCCCCAATCCACCCATCAGATGAACCTGAATATAATGCGTCCCAAAAGCCAGCAAATAAATCACCAGCAAAATACCTGCCATAACCATCAGTCCATGCAAATCACCAGATTTAATGTAATGATCAATACTGTATCCCACCAATAGTGGTGACACCAGATTGAAAGCCGAGTTAAACAAAACCGCAATCAAAGCTCCAATAGCAATTTTCTTTTCATCAGTAACCAATGGCCAAAACTTTCCCAAAGCAGAAAAAACTGAGGTTTTCTGCTGACCTTTCTCTAATTTATTAAGCTTGTAATTCATTTGTACTTCTTTGTGAATTAAAAATCTGAACATACTCTGGAGAAGTTTTCAGCAAATCTTCATGCTTACCAGAAGCCAACAACTCTCCCTCCATCAAAACAATTATCTGATCATAATCCTGAATTGAGGAAATTTTCTGCGTTACTGAAATCAGCGTCATATCCGGATAATTTTTATGAACATTAGTCAGAATTTTATGTTCAGTGTCGGCATCTACCCTGGCCGTAAAATCATCCAGCAGCAATATCTTTGGATTAAGCGCCAAAGCCCTGGCCAGCATAATTCTTTGTTTCTGACCACCAGACAGACTGGTACCACGTTCCGAAACCAGTGTAGACAATCCTTCAGGCAACTCTTCAATGAAATTTTTCAGCTCGGCTGTTTCAATAGCTTTCTGCAATTCCTGATCTTTAACAGTGGAATTAAAAGCAATATTTTCTTTGATCGACAGATTAAACATCACACTATCCTGAAAAACTATGCCAATTTGTTTATAAAAACTTTCACTGTCATATTCCGACAAATTATGTCCATCAAATTTAATTTCACCACGATTTGGCTCAATCAATCCAGTCAACAGATAAAGTAATTGAGTTTTACCGGCAGCAGTCGGACCCACAATAGCCGTTCTGGTACCAGGCTTAATCTGGAAAGACAGATCTTTCAAAACCTTCTTTTCACCATATTCCAGATTGATTCCTTTGACTGTTAACTCCCCTTTCAAAGGCTGAACCAGCTCGCCGGAAGATTTCAGTTCAGGAGCAGTCAACACTTCATGTATTCTGGTATAACTGACCGTAGCCCGGGCTATCACATTACTCATAAAACCAATAATCAGAATCGGGAAAATCAGCATCACAGCATAGCTGTTAAAAGCTGCGAATTCACCCAGAGTCATTTGAGAATTAATCACAAAATAACCACCAATCGCCAAAATAGCCAAAACACTAAGGTTGGAAACAAACACCACAATCGGTATCAAACTCGCAAATAATTTCAGAATCCCCAACCCCAGAGTTTTTGCCTCTCCATTAACTTCAAAAAACTTTTCATATTCATGCTGCTGGGAATTCAAAACCCTGATCAAAGCGGAACCCAAAATACTTTCATTAATTACTTTATTCAATTTATCAATAACCACCTGCGTTTTCATAAAAAGCACTCTCACTTTGGAAAAAACCAGCATATAAGTAGCGCCAATTACCGGTATCATGGTCAAGACAATCAGTCCTAATTTCCAGTTTAGCGTGAGCAGCAAAATACTTGCACCAATCAGGATAAAAATCGCTGAAACTATGGAAATAATCGCCTGAGCCACAAAGGTTTTTATAGCCTGGATATCAGAAGTCAAATTGGTCAGCAATTTGGAAGCTGTAGTTTTCTGTACAAACACAAAACTTTGCTGAGAAATTTTGGCTACCACTCTGGTACGCAAATCCCTGGCTACCAGCTCGGAAACATAGCCCTGCAAAAACCCCTGTATATAGCTGAGTACAAAAATCCCCACCACCACAATCCAGAAAGTCCAGACAAAACTTTCATACTGCAAAGTTTCTTTGCTGATACTATCAATTCCATCAGCAATTAATTTGGGTACAACCAGATTCAGAGCATTACTCAAAAAAGCCAATACAATTAGTCCCACCACCCAGGGGGCATACGGCTTAAGGACGGCAAAAACACTAACTTGTGGTGGTTTATTACCAGGTTTATTCATCTTATTTTGGTTGATTAACAATTTTCTGAAGGATTTTATTCAAAACCTTTAACTCAGCACTATTAAGGGGTTCAAACATCTCACCCAAAGCCTTCACTCTGGAAACATTCATTTTTTGAATTATTTTTCTGGCTTTGGCAGTAATTACCAAAGCAACTTTACGCCGGTCTTTGAGATCCGGTTTTCTGGAAACATAGCCCTGCTCCACCAATCCATTGACCAATTGAGTAGCAGCACTGGTCGACATTCCCATACATTTACCCATTTCTTTCACTCCGCTGTTCTGATCATGAGAAAGAAAGAATAATACTCCCATTTGAGCACGCGTAGGCATATTAGCAGTATGTGGTTTATGCATATGGGACATAAACACCTTCTTGCGCATCAGGGCAATTTGATCAAAAATATCTGCCAACAACTTTTCTCTGCTCATTAGTTAAGGAGCTTAATAGTTAAGTTTGTTAACTATTTTAGCAATTTAATCAACAATGTCAATAGCACATCGAAAAGTCCTTTAACTGCAATGCTCATCGTCAAGACACTCATCCAAATAATCAGATGAATACCATCAAACAATGAACGGAGAAATTTAATTGTCCCGGCTGTCTCGCGACGTTTCCGTCACAAAACAGCCGGGACTGGTACCACGCTGCTCTTAGATTCCATCCAGCCACTTCCTAGCAGCTTCAAGCGAAGTAAAATACCTCACCTCGCCCAAACCAGTAGCAGTAGCCAGTCGGCCGATCATCATGCCGACGATCACGCCCTTTTGAACCACTGCCGCCCGACGAAACTTCTTCTGTCTCGCCTCCGACATCAGTTCTGAAATCACGCTAAGTACAACCTCAGGCTGAGGAGTGTACCTGCTC
>JADLFY010000089.1 GCA_020849575.1 Candidatus Peregrinibacteria bacterium | reverse complement strand
TATTCCGGAGCAATCCAGGAAAAAGCAGGCCGGTTGAAATCAGGAAAAGGATGTTCTTCAGCCAGATTCTCCTGAAAAACCGAATCATGATAGAGTTGTCCCTGAGGTTTTTTAAACATGTTTTTGTTGATTTAAATCTTATTATTCTAGCATAAAAAAAGCCTTTTCTGAAGGCTCTGGACCTGGTCTAAAGGCAGTTCTACTTGCCAAAAGCAGATGATTGTTATTTGATATATAAATTGGTGCTTGCCCTAATCCTGGGCTTTTGTTAAAGTCCCACTGCTTTTCTTTGTGCTTTTTTGTCTCATTAGAGATATCAGAAAGATAAAAGTATTTATTTTTTAACCAAGCAAAGATGGCTAGCAACAATGAAAACAAGTATGAGTTGATGGTAATCGTCGACTCAGGAATCGGACAGGCCGCTGTAACAAAGCGTCTGGAATCCATCAAGAAACAGATTGCCAAACATGGCGAAATTTTCTTTGAGGATATTTGGGGTGAACGTGATTTGGCTTATACCATGAAAAAGGCTTCCAAAGGCCATTATGCGGTATTTGGCTTCAGTTTTGAACCAAGCGAAATGAAAGAATTTGAAACAGGTTTGCGTTTGGAACCGGAAGTAATCAGACATTTGATTGTCAAATTGCCTCTGAAGTATGAACCAAAGACTCTGGAGCAGATGAAGGAAGAACATGAAAAAGAGGCTGAAGAAGCAAAGGCTGAAAAGAAAGCCTAATATCCCTATAATTTAATTTTTATTATCATGGCAAAAAATAAGTATAACAAGAAGTGCCCTTTCACAGCTGCCGGCACAACTTACATTGACTACAAAGATGTTGATTTACTAAAAAAGTATGTCTCAAAATACGGGAAAATTGTTCCTCGTTATTACAGCGGTGTAGCGCTTAAATATCAGAAAATGCTTACTCTAGCTATCAAGCGCGCACGTCACATGGGACTGCTCAAATTTGTAAGATAGTCTGTCTGTGATTTTATGTAATTGAGAAAACCGAGATTAACCGCCCCTGATGAGGGGCGGTTATTTTTGAGCGAATTTATTGGAACTTTTTACCGCTGATTATATACGTACTCTGCAATATTTTTTATAATTATCAAGCATACTATAAAGCCCCTTTACTAAGCCATTATTCAGTACTCACCGCATAGACATCAGGCTCTTACCCCTTGCATTTTTGGCAGAATTTGCTAAGATGGTCCCTGTAATTTTGTATTTACGCATAAATAAGAGGTTTCTAGGAAAAAATAGCAGTATTTCTGGGCTCTCTCCTCAATAGAGGGAGTGGATACACCAGCGCAGACGGAAATACAGTAGACCTTAAATTTACCTATATAAATCATTTTCACAATTCACAAGTAGACGGGGCTGAGCTTCAGCTCGAGGCTAATGTTGAGGCAAGAAAAGCGAGACACAAACGTGTGTTTGCTGCTACAGGAGCTCTCAAGAAATTGATACCGGCTTTTGCCAATGTTGGTGCTGCTGCCAAGGATGGTCAAGACAGTGTTGTTATAAAAACACCAGCACGCAGAGTTTCCAATGTTTCTGCTTCTACCAAATTGTTCAGATCCTATAGTCTGGTGGTAGCGGCACTTTTTGTAATTGGAGCCATTAATCCGGAAAATGCCTATTCACATAATTCTTATTATGCACCATCACTGGAAGGTGTAGATGCTTATTATGGTGACAATTTGATGGTAGCCAGTGAAGATGGCTATATTCCAAAAATCAATCCTCAAACAGAGTTGGCGGATCGTACTTCAATGAACGGAAAACTGATACATGAAGTAGTATCCGGCGACACAATTTCTACTATTGCCCAGGAATATGGTCTCAAAACCAATACTGTTCTCTGGGAAAATGGCTTAACTGCCACATCTAAATTACGCATTGGTGACAAATTATCCATTCCACCGGTTGACGGTGTATCTCATAGTGTGGAAAAGGGTCAGGATCTCAAGAAAATCGCTTCTTTATATAGCGTAGACGCGGGAGTGATTGCCAAACAAAATCAATTAGCTGATAACGCTACTCTGGTGGCCGGACAGGCTATCTTTATTCCGGGAGCCAAACCATTGCCTGATCGTGTTGACCCTAGCCGTATTGCTTCAACTACACGTTTGAGTGTGGCTAATAAAACCAATGTAGGCAGCTCACAGCTGGTTTCAGGTTCTGCAATCGGTTCAAATTCTGATGCTTCACCAGCCACAGGTAAATCAATGATTTTCCCTACACGTGGTGTGATTACTCAATATTTCCAGCCAGGTCACTATGCCTATGATATTGCCAATACTGAAAAACCACCGATTTGGGCAGCCATGGATGGTACTGTAATCAAGGCTTCCAGCGGTACATGGGGAGGCGGTTATGGAAATCATATTATTATTGATCATGGCAATGGTCTGAAAACTCTTTATGGTCATATGGAATATTTATCAGTATCAGTTGGTGATCAGGTGAAACAGGGCCAAGTGATCGGTAAAATGGGTAGAACCGGTAATGTTCGTGGAAGAACCGGTATTCATTTACACTTCGAGGTTATTCAGAATGGTGTGAAGAAATCACCAGGTAATTACTTCTAGTATTTAATCCCCTACAGACAATGCAGGGAAAAAATACTTTATGGGGTGAGGCGTTAAGTGCTATTTGGCGTGGCTTGAAATGGCTTTCTTATGTGCCAAGATTGCCTTTTTTGTTTTTGATTAAAGTTTATCAAAAAACTTTCTCTCCGGACCATGGTCTGCTGAGATTTTTATTTCCACATGGTTATTGTAAATTTACGCCGAGCTGTTCCCAGTATGGTTATATGGCAGTAAAAAAATATGGAGTGATTATTGGCAGCATAAAAGCAGCCTGGAGAGTAATTCGTTGCAATCCATGGAGCAGTGGTGGTATAGATTTGCCTTAAATAATTTTTATGACTGGTCCAAATTACAAAAGAGAGGAAGCCTGGGAAGAGTTGTATGATAAATTTGGTGAGGAGAAAACTGGTGAAACCGATCATCGTGACTTTGCACAGTTATTTGAAGAACGCGGTTTAAAAGGTTATGACAAGGGAGAAAAGGATTTCGGGTCTCCTGATCAGGGCAAAAAGGACGGCACCGACCGTTTTACCTATCCAAGCAGACCTCAATTTTCACTGGATTTACATGGTAAAACTACCGAACAAGCCAGAAATGAAGTGAATAGATTTATCAAACAATGCCGCGAAGCCAAACTCAGACTGGTAAAAATAATTACCGGGATTGGCAGAGATAATGACAATATGAAATCTAAGCTAAGGCCAGTGGTGGTAGAAAGGTTGAATTTTTATGTAGATGATGGACTGCTGAAAAAATATGAAACTGCGCCACCGGCTGATGGTGGATATGGCGCTATTTACGTTTATTTCAAGTAATTTTAGGTGACTTTTTAAGTGGAATTGTTATAATCGGGCGGCTTATTCAAATCAAATATTAAATGACTTTATTACAGGCTTTTTTGTTAGGTATTTTGCAGGGCATAACGGAGTTTTTGCCGATTTCTTCATCCGGGCATTTGTTGATGGCCCAAAGTCTGTTTGGTCTGAATGACCTGGTGGCACTGAAAAGTTTTGATATTGCAGTGCATTTTGGAACATTGTTGGCAATTTTGATTTATTTCCGTAAGGATTTCTGGAATTTGATTAAAGGATTTTTGGGGAAAATATTCAGCCTGGGGAAAAAAGTTTCTGCTGAAAATGAGGCAAATTTCAATTTGGCGATCACGCTTATTTTGGCGACCATACCTGCTATTTTGGCTGGGTTGTTTTTGGAGGAGTGGCTGGACAGTTATTTTTATAATGCCGTTACAGTACCAATTATGCTGGTGGTGGTGGGTGTGGTATTTCTGGTGGCAGAAAAAATTTACAAGAAAAACGGTAAAGCACGTACTGAAATTACCAGAAAAGAAGGCTTGGGGATTGGTTTGGCACAAACTTTGGCTTTGATTCCGGGTGTTTCCAGATCCGGATCAACTATTACAGCTG
>JADLFY010000088.1 GCA_020849575.1 Candidatus Peregrinibacteria bacterium | reverse complement strand
TCTCGACCAGAGAAAGGCGCTTTGGTCTCACTAGCATAGAAAATGTCATTAGGTCCTACAATTCTTGGATGAGCGAGTTTGAATCTTTACGCTCGGAAGCAGCACAAGATAGAAACCATCCTGCTGCCATTGCAAAGATAAATAATGTTACAGAAAAAATTCTCGAAAGAATAAAAAGACTCAATGACCTACGTTTCAGACTAACAGAACTGATGAAGGAAACTCGCGAAAGAATTCCTAATGAGGAAGAACGCATACGACGATTGATCGAATCACTTCGTGCTGACACTAATCGACTAGACAGAATGCGAGGGGTAGGAAGAAACTGGGAGGAACTTAGCAGACGGATTGAAGACAAAGATCGTCAACTTAAGAGGATGCAAGATAACCTAGCCAAACTCAAAACAAAGTTGTACGACTTGGAGTTTGGATGATACCAGGATATACTTCCCCGAAAGGAGGTAACTTGTCCACATACTAACGTCGATGTTAGCAGCACAGCCCTGCAGTGACTACTGCAGGGCATATATAAACTAAAGCATATGATCAAACTCAAATTACAACAATTTCATCAGGTTCAATTTCTCTACGAATTACTAAAACTACCCGGAGACGACCTAGAAATTGAGAAAGCTTATGACTCAATCGCCAAGCATAACAGAAAAAAAGAAGCCTATATAAGCCTTGAAGAATATGAAAAAGCGTCTCTGGAAAGAGATTTGGAATTATCCGCCATTAAAAAATTCATCAATATCTTAAATAAAAAAGGTAAAATTGATGGGAACACATTAACCATTCAGTTTAGCCTCTCCAAAAAACTGACAAAAAAAGAGTTCATCAAAAAACTAAAACTAAAATCTAAGCTTTTTTCTTCTTGGCTGGAATAACGCAATGAGCACCTTTGCAAAGTATGCGACGCAATTGGCCTTCCTTCAATTCCAGATTGCGGAATTTTTCAATCATCGCCATTGCCTCCTTATTATTTTTGGCAATATAAATAAAATCAAAATCCTCTGGACTGACCAGTCTTTCCGGAAGAGTAGTTTTTTTCACCCAATCAATTAATTCTTCCCACATTTTTCCAATGAGAATAATCGGCTTGTATTCAACCAAAAACACCTGAAGATGCTGCCACATATAGAATAGTTCCAGCATGGAGCCAATTCCTCCTTTGGTCACTACCATCACATCCGACAAAGCCAAAAAGGTATCCAGACGTTTGGAAAAATATTTATAACGATGCTGAATTTCCAGATAATCATTACCTTTATTTTCCCAGGGCAATTTGATTACCAAACCAATTGATTCAGCAGAATTTTCTTTATCGCCCAAAGCATGTCCGGCATTAGCTGCCTCCATCAGACCAGGGCCACCACCAGTTACTACATCATAACCTTTCTTACCAATCATCTCCGCCAAATCAAAAACCTGTTTATAAACACGATCCCCACGCTTAACTCTGGCCGATCCAAAAATCGACACACGAAAACGTCTTTTCCGACGCAACTCTTTTTTCAGGTCCAGGGGATGAACTTTTACTTTTCTATGTCCTGGAACCAATTCCTCAATTTTTATTTTCATATTTATTTTTATTGCAGATTATCTATATATTCTACAATATTTTTACGAAAAAAGCCAGCATTAGCATATAATTCTTCTGCCTTGCCGGAAAGCTGATATTCCTTTACACCAAGACCTTTAAACCATTTTACTTCCAAACCCTGCTCCAAAATAAAACTGGCTACCTGGGAATATAAGCCAGATTTGAGATTATGATCCTCAATAGTCAGGACTTTGCCGGTTATTTTAATATGTTCAGCCAAATTCTGATCAAATTGCTTAATGGAGCTGACTGCAACCAGCTTAAACGGCTTCCCCTTTTCAGCCAAAACCTTCCAGGCCTCGAGGGCTTCATAAACCGCTGCCCCAGTAGCCACCACAGTCAAATTTGCCCCATCCCGAATCAAATCAGTTCGACCATAACTATATTGATAGTCTTCTCCATAAAAGGGCTGACCATCTTCTCTGGTTATAATTGGAAATTTATGTCTGCCCATGCGCACATAAAAATTCCCATTATGCTTGGCGATATATCTGATAATACGATCTGTCTGATTGGGATCGGCTGGTTCAATCACTCTGGTATGCAAAAATCCTAAAAATGATCCCATATCATCAATCGCCTGATGGGTAGGACCATCTTCACCCACTGAAAGTCCGGCATGAGTCGCCACCATTTTTACATTGGTCTGATTAATGTCATTCACTCTGGCCTGATCCTTGGCTCTGGAGCTCATGAATGCACCAAATGTCGATACAAAAGGAATACGCCCACTCAAACTCAGTCCACCTCCCGCCGACATCATTAATTGTTCAGAAATTCCACATTCCAAATGCCTTTCAGGAAATTTCTCTGCCAAAAACTTGGTCATCACTGATGCCCGCAAATCTGCATCAAGTGCCATCACCTCAGCATTCAATTCAGCCAAATCCAACAGAGCCATCCCATAAGCTGTCCGGCAATCCGTCAATTCAGCCGTTGTATACAATCTTGGTTTACCAGTATCAATTCCATTTTCTTCTGGCCATTCCAACTCGGGAATTGCCGGTTTCCATTTCACTTCTGCACGTAATTCACTGAGAACTTTTTGCTCTTCCTCACTCAATTCAAATTGTGACAAAACCTGATCCACCTGCTCTGGAGCAGGTGCTTTACCATGCCAGGTAGCTTTATGAGCCAATCCTTCAACTTCCATAAAATCTACACCTTTACCCATCACCGTTTTAGCCAAAATCAAAACCGGTTTTCCCACACCGTTATAAGCACGTGACAAAGTTTCCCAGATTTTCTGATTATCATGACCGTCAATTTCCATGATTTCCCAACCAGCAGCTGCAAAATGTCCGGCCACATTAATCGGCATGATTTTCATTATGGAATCCGAGAGTTGAACTTCATTGTAATCACAAAAAACTATCAAATTATCCAAAGCATATTTGGCGGCAAAATTCATCGCTTCATAAATTTCCCCTTCCTGTGCTTCCCCATCACCAATTGTAGCAAATACCCGCCGTCCAGTAGCCCTGGACTTTTCATCCCAGGCCATGCTGCTGGCCACCGCCAACCCGATACCAAGCGGCCCAGTCCCATACCATATACCAGGTACATGACGCGTCACATGTCCCTCAAATTTACTGCCAATTTTACGGAAATTTTTAATCAAATCATATCTATCGACATAACCAAGTTCAGCCAATATTCCGTAAACAGCCGGCGTAATATGCCCATTGGAAAAAATAATTTTCTCTCCGGTTTTGGCAATTACACCCAGATAAATCGCCATCAAGAAATTCAAACTCGATAACGATCCACCAGGATGACCACTTTGCGAATTCTTCAACATCGCCAAAATATCGTATCTTAAAGCCTTGGCAAAAATCTCCATGGCTCTCAGATTTTCCACACTCAAATTCTCTCCCAGCTTTGGTAAATACATATTATTTAATTAACATTTGTTTAGTAAGTTCCTTGGACAACTCTACACCTGGCTGATCATAAGTATTTATTTCAAAAAGTTCTCCCAGAAAAGCCGTAGATGCTTCAAAGAAAAATAGCAGATAACCCAGATGCCACTCATTCAGTTCATCCAATTTCACCCTGACTATAGGTCTGTTTTGCTTGGTTAATGCCCCAATTGTACCTTCCATTTCAGTATTAAGCAGCCTCTGAAAAGTCACCTCTTTCAAATATTCCAAATCCTCAGCATCAGGAATTTCCAGATCTATATATTGCTTGCCCAATTCAAAAAACAAAAACAATTTATCATTGGGTCCCTCATTATAAAGTTGATTCTGTGAATGCTGATCAGTAGCCCCCAGTGAAAAAACCGGCGTAATTCCGACATTAACCTGCTCACCTTTTAAATTCACCGCTTTACCAATACTCTCCGCCAACAACTGTCTATACCAGTCGGCCAGACGAATCAGTTTCTGGGCATAAGGAAAAATCACTGTAAGCATTTTTCCCTTGAGATAAAGTAAATGCTGTACAGACGCCAACTGAAAAGCCGGATTATTTTTCAAATCAGTCTGCCAAAATTCATGTCTCGCCGCTCTTGCCCCTTCCATTAACTTTTCAATATCCAATCCCATCAGAGCAGCCGGCACCAGCCCCACCGCAGTCAAAACCGAAAATCTTCCACCAACATTGGCGGGAATATCAAAGGCCGACATTTCCGGATTTTCCAAAAGCAGCTTTCTCAACAAACCTTTTTTCGGATCAGTAATAAAAACCATTTGTTTTTTCCAATCCAAACCGGCCAGCTGTAATTTATTCCGGAAATACAAAAATTGCGCTAGAGTTTCCGGAGTTCCTCCCGATTTGGTAATCAC
>JADLFY010000087.1 GCA_020849575.1 Candidatus Peregrinibacteria bacterium | reverse complement strand
TTGAAAGACCTAGTATTGAATCTTTGTCTTTGAGTCATGCCTAATTTATTTTCGTCCAAGAAAATAATTAAAGCATTAGAAAAGAAAGGGTTTATTTTTGTTTCACAGAAGGGAAGTCACGCTAAATACAAGAAAAAAGGTAAACCAACTTTAATTGTTATAGTTCCAGTTGCAAAGCGTGAAATACCTTATGGGACTTTTAGATCAATCTTAAGACAGGCGAATATGAATGAAGTGGAGTTTATGGAACTGATTTAGGCGTTCTCAAGATCACTAATTACTATCTTTTTCATTTTTAGCATAGCCTGCATGGCAGATGGTTTGCTGACCAGGGTGTCGATGTTTTCTGGAACTATTTGCCAGGAAACGCCGAATTTATCTTTGAGCCAGCCGCATTGGGATTCTTCACCACCGTCAGTAGTGAGGGCATTCCAATAATGGTCAATTTCAGCCTGATCTTTGCAGTTAACTACAAAAGAAATTGCTTCAGTGAATTTGAAAACTGGTCCGCCATTAAGGGCTGTAAAGGTGAAGCCATTTAATTCAAATGAACAAGTCATAACTGTACCTGCTACGCCTGGAGATCCTTCCGGGTAACGAGCGATAGTTAATTGTTTAGAATTAGGGAAAATGCTCAAATAGAGATTCATGGCTTCTTCAGCCTGATTATCGAACCAGAGCATGGGTGTGATGTTTTGCATGATGAGGTGTGGTTAAAATTATTTTTGTTGACCGAGATCACAGTTGATCATCCATTGAACGCCGAATTTATCTGAAGTCATGCCGAAAACCGCACCCCAGAAAGTTTTTTGATAAGGCATGAAAACTTTTCCGCCTGCGGATAAAGCATCGAAAATTCTTTGGCCTTCTGTTTCGTCAGTGATGTTGATGGAAACATTGTAACCATTTCCAAAAGTTACAGCAGGGAAGCTGGGAGGGCAGTCTGAGCCCATTAAAACAGTGTTTTCGTTGATTTTCAGTGTGACGTGGAGAACTTTGTTGGCGTCTTGTTCAGAAAGTCCACCTGGCATGCCGTCTGCAGGCGCATCTTTGAAACGGGACAGCTGTAATTCTCCGCCAAAAATGGATTTATAGAAATTAAATACTTCTTCACAATTGCCGTTAAAATTAATATAGGGGTTGATGGTTAACATAGGAATTTGGTTAAAATTTAGTCTTGATATTGTTTCATTGTTTGTTGCCATTCTGCAATGGGCTACTCAATAAAGCCCGGGGTTTTTGAAAGGGATGAGAGCCAGAACTACAGCTTCCTGATAATAGGCAGTTCGATCAATGGCATTGTCTGTCAGAATGCCGACTGCGCCGTTTTGCTGTTTGGAATTTTCGCGTTTGAAAATCATATCGTCTGCCACGCCAAGTTCTATGCCCTGTTTGATCAATTTACTGATTTCTTCCGGAAGGAAAAAGGTACCAGTACGTGATTTGCCATATTGATGTCCTGATTTGATAACAATCCAGGCAAAAGATTCCATTTCCTGATCATGTTCACCAACTGCTTCTACGCCGCCTTCAATGCCGATGTAGAAATCTGCACCAGGAATTTCCAGGGCTGCGTTGTCGGCGCGGTTTTTGGCTCCTGTGAAGGTTTCCAGATTGCTGATTGGCTGGTCGGGGACATTGGAAGGAACGGAGATTTCGGCAAATTCAAATTTTTCCTGGGGAAACATTTTCTCAAAGCCTTTTTTGGTGGCGTTGATTTTGGTCTGGTTTTTTGAAGCGATAACAACTTTTTTCATCAGGATTATTTTTGAGATTCAGTATATTTTTTGAAATTGTTTAAGATGGATTGCCAGCCGCCTTTTTGCATTTCTTCGCTATTTTGATCCTCCATGTCGAAGAGTTCGGTGACTCGTACACCTTCTGGAAGTTGATCAAAGAAGATGGAAGCTTTGCGGCTGTCTAGTGCATCACCCATAGTATATTCGATTAGCTGATTTGGAACGACTTTAGTGTAAGTGCCGCCGAAATCGAATTTGGTGCTGCCATCTTTGGCGGCCATGGTAGTGACAAATTTGCCGCCTTCACGTAAGTCATTTTCAGCATATGGAGCTTCCCAAGTGTCCATAGCGAAAGCCCAGCCTTTAATGTGTTGAGGTTCATTCCAGCAGATCCAGACTTTTTCCATGGGGGCGTTAATGACAGCTTCTACTGAAATGCGTTTTTCACAGAGGTCTTTGAGTAGAACAATAGCTTTTGCCCACATTTCATTCATCATTTTTACCCATTCGTCGGCGCAGTCCATGTCGACATCTACCTGAGTCTGTCCATCTTTTTCACTGAAACTGTAGTTCTCATAAGAAGGAGACCAGCTTTTAACTTCAGGACTATCAAAGTCTTCTTTGCCGTCTTTGATCATGCCAAGATGTTTGATGGAGATAAAATCACCTGGACGATTTTCCGCTATTTCAGAGATCATACCGCCACCCTTACCATCGCCAAATTTGATTTTAGAACCTTTTTCCCAGCTGCCTTCATAGCTGGAACCTTCGGCAAAAACGCTGGTCCAAACGCGATAAGGTGCATTATTTAGCATCATGTCCCAGACTTTTTGTTTAGGTGCTTTGATGAGAATTGAGAAGTGTAATTTTTGCATGAAGATGTGGTTAAGGTTTTAATAAGTTTTTTAAATCTTTGGTTAATTCGGGGAAATTACTCTCGTTAAAATGTCCGCGTTTTTTGAATGTTCTGATCATAGCAGATGGAAGAAGTTTTTTATAATGTTTTAAATTGCTGAAGGGGACAACTCGATCATCTTCGCTGTGATAAAAATAGATTTGGCCGCCCTGTATGGCGAGTTTACTGAGGTCATTGAGAAGATTGAAATCCGCCAGAGGATGTTTAGTTGGAGTATTGAATGGAGCGGCAATCAGAAAAGTTGCCAGGATTTTTTTTGGGAATTTTTTCTCAGACAGATATTTGGCCAGGAAAATTCCTCCGAGAGAATGTCCAATCAGAATGATCTGGTCTGACATCAACGGAATGAATTTTTCAAAATAGATTTTCCATTCCAGATATTTGGCATTTTGCTTATTAGGCATTTGCGGATTGTAAACTTGGAAACGCTGTCCGAGATTTTTGCCGAGTTCCGTTTTCCAGTCTTTGGCTGCAAGCCATTTCAAATCGACTTTTTTGGTTTTTAGATATTTTAAATACTCAGCATAGCTGTTTGAGGCATTACCACCATGAATGACGAAGATTTGTTGTTTCATATTATTTTTCCAATTGAGCTGTGACCCTATATTTAACGATTTTTTTGATTAATGGAAAAGGTAAAGGCTGGTCGATGGGGAATTGAATGGTCCCTTTGGAGGTCTGGTATTTGGTCAGATCTTTAGCAAAATCAGCAATGGCTGCTGCTCCTGGATAAAGACCTATATGTTTTTCGTAGGCGGCGAAGTGAATCAGATTGCCATGTAATTTGAAAGTAGGTATGCCATAGCTGATTGCTTCAGTCGCTTCTGGAGCTAGACTTTGAATGGTCTTTCGTAACTCCTGCAAAGTTTTTTGAATGTTTTTGGGGAATTGGGAGATGTATTCGTCGATATTTTTGTAGGTTTTCATGGATTTGTTTTAAAACATGCCGTTTTGATTGATGCCATCAGTGGGAATCTGTTGTCCAATATCCCATAATTCGACTATTTTACCATTTTCGATGCGGAAAATATGTACTACCGCAATACCAGGGTGATCCTGATTGAATTTGATTAATGAGTGGACCATAACCAGATTTCCTTCACTGACAAGGTGATGGATTTGGAAGATTTTATTGGGGAATTGTGATTCACTTTGTGCCATGCCTTCTTTAAGTGCGGTTGCTCCAGCAGGTGTATAGGCATTGTGATGAATGAAATCACTGCTGATATATTTACTGTAAGCTTGATCAATTTTGGCTTCGAGAATCATTTTAAGAAAGTCCTGAGCAATTTCGCTGTTGGTCATAATTTGTGGTAAGTAGATTATTTTAAAATTAACCCAAATTAATGAATCTGGGAATTTGATGATATCATATCAGTAAAAAGTCAGGTCGGGCTGCTTGCCATGTCTCAAATAATGTGTCACAATAACATGATTAATGTTTTGTACATAATCAAAAATATTCATTATTTCACTAAAACAAAAAAATATGAATAAAAAGTTTCTTGTACTTGTTCTATCAGCCTTGTTTATGACAGGGTGTTCGCAGTTTTCTGCTGGAGTAAATCAGACTCCCTCTACAACAGATAAGCAGTCTGATGTAGCGACTACTAAAACTTCGGAACAATCTGTTGGTACGCTGAATCTGAGTGCCCAGCTTCCCAGTACTCTTGATGGACAGAGGCTGACACTGGTCAAATTAAATGGAAAAGCAGTATCTACACCTTATGGAATTACTTTTCAGGAAGGTAAATTGTCCACCAAAATTTGTAATCAGATGAATGGCCCTTATACTTTTGAGAATGGCGTACTCAAGGCATCATCACTTGTATCTACTAAAATGGCCTGTCTGGATGAAGAAACAAATAAAATTGAAGGCACTGTTGCCAGAGTGCTCGGAGAAGGTCTGACTGTAACTGTGGAAAATAGTGTATTCAGCATGAAAGCAAAAGATGGTACTGAATTGACTTATACAACTCTGACCCGCGCTTTGCCACAGGGTAGTGTTGATGCTGCAGCAGGTCTGGAAGGAAAGAGTTTTGTTTTATCAAAATTTGATGGGAAAGCTGTAGAAGATACTTATACTTTGAGTTTTGCTGAGAACAATACTTTTTCGGTTAAATTCTGTAATGGTATTGGAGGAACCTACAGCGTTGATGACAATACAATCAAAGGAAATGGTGTTAGTACTTTGATGTACTGTATGAAACCGGACGGAGTTATGGTCATTGAAGATGCTTTTAATAAAGCTATCAGTGCCGGTGCGACTTTCAGTTTGATTGAGGGAACTTTGACACTTAAGGGCTCAGAAGGTGCTGAATTTGTTTTTGCTTCTTCAGCTGATGGAAAAGTATCTTTGGATGGTTCGACTGAAGTTTTGATGGATTAGTTTCTGGAATATAGATGGAAATAAGAAAGGCCGCGCATCCGCGCGGCCTTT
>JADLFY010000086.1 GCA_020849575.1 Candidatus Peregrinibacteria bacterium | reverse complement strand
TCTCATATCCACCAATACCACATCAGGGTCATTTTCAATCATTTCATTGAGCTGTTCCGGACTGATATGTTCACCACAATCATAAGGATTTATACCATCAACTTTCAAAGTCACCAGTTCGTCTTTTACCCGTACAAAAATTTTGGTGAAAGTATATTGGTCGCCAATATCTTCTTTAAACCATAAATCTGCCAGTCTTGAATCAGCCCAGCACATTTGCTTATATTTTTCTATCAATTCACGGGGAGCTGCACAGGTACCATTGATACCCAGTTTGGAAACCAGAATTCTCCCTTTAATACCATTTTCAGTACACCATTTCAGATGATCAGCAGCAAAAGTTTCCGGATCTTCAATCGGCACATACTTGTAATAAGTCAAAACCACATAGGGAATAGAAGGAACATTTGGATCTATTTTCACCTGTTCAATTTGGGCTCTTCTTTTTGCCTTTCTTTCAGCCCTTTCAGCAATTTTCATACGCTGATATTCAACACTGGATTTATCAATTTCCTGCATACAAATTAAATTAGCTCTAAAGCGGGCTTAATATAGCATGCCGCAGGCAAAAATCCAAAGACAAATCTAGAAAAGTCTGTCCTTGTACAAATTCAGAAAATTGGGCACTTGTGAATGCAGATTTTCCGGCATTTCTTCAAATTTAAACCACTTCACTTCTTCCAAAACGTTGGGCTCGCCATTTCCAAATTTTTTCGGATCAATCCGAACCTTATGATCAAAATTGATCCAATGGGTTTTCACTCCATTATGTACCCGATGCACCTGGCGAAATCCCAGCAGTTCAATCTCCACTGGTTCAGTTAAATATTCCTCAGCCAATTCCCTCTTCAACGCGTCCACCAAAGTTTCACCATGCTTCAGTCCACCTCCACCAATATCCCACTTAAAATGTTCATCACGGGCTTTGGGCCCACGAAAAGACATCAGCACATTTCCCTGCCCATCATGACAGAAGTAAGTCACACCCACCCCGATATAATCTATACCTTTTTGCATATTTTTCATCACTTTTTAGTTTTCCAGTCTCCACTATTAAGTCTATTGCGAGCCTTCATCACCCATTCCAGAGGTTCAACTTCATATATCTCATCCCAGAGTTGTTTGGCCGATTCCGTATAGAGTTTTTCTGCCCGAACATACTCTCTGGTAGGCATAAAAGTTTTGACATGTCTTTCTCCTCTGAATTCCATTTCCCGAAGCTCCAGATCGCAGTCAAGATTATCAGCATCTTTGACAATTTTTGCTTCCAGAGATTCTTTTTTATGGGCTTCCTCCCATAGCGGTATGGCCAAATCAGCAAAAAGAGTATCACCAAACATGTCTTGAGCTGCCTGTACTTCATTTCTCTCAGTATATTGGCGCGAAATAAAAGCCACATCCCCAGTCCTGGATTCCGTCACATCATGGAATAAAGCCATTAAAGCAATTCTACCCAGAACTGCCGCGTCAGCAATACCCTCCATCTTGGCCAGTAACAGGGCAATCATCTGCACGCGAAAAATATGCTCGGTCACATTGGCATTATTGGGTATCTGAAACTGTTTCCACGACCTGTCAATAAATCTGAGCGTACCGAGTTCATAGAGCATATCAACATTCTTCTTTGATTCCTGATCAGCCATATTGGTGAATTTAAATTTTTTATTACTTTGCTAAACAGCAACTATGAATACAAAGGCAAAATAGCAGAAAAAGGCATAAAAGGAAATCCAGCACTTATGTGCAGAAACTCTTCTCCAAGCATTTCCTCTCTTAAACAAAAGATTAGAGATCAAATTACTAGCCAATCCACTGGTTGGTCAAAAAACCTTAGAATAATTGCCTAACTCATATCATTTTCTATTTTTTTTCTTTCAGATACAGTAATCCCATAGAGTTCATAAATTGCTTTATCAATCTCTCCATCAAGTTCTTGGATTTCTTGTTTAATCAAATTATATTTGTCAGTATTGCTAGAAATTGCCTGAAGTTTTTTATTAAGTTGAAGCATTATTTTCACTCTTTTAGCGATTTTCTCCTGTTCTTTTTGGCTTGCGTTTGGAATTGGAAAAGTTGCCAACTCTTTTACTTTGAACTGTGGGAATATTTTGCGTTGAAACTTATCAAAAGTATTTATAAACCAAAAAGTCGTCAATTTGGAGTTTAGGACTGCTAATAAATAAAAGGGGTCACACTTAAAATCAAAAATAACCATGCTGTTTATATCATTCAAAAATTGCTTATTTGTAAACACCGCATTTATTGAATGCGGTGGCGAAGATGGTATTTGACGAACCAAAATACGTTTTTTGTCAAATGGGACAGACTTCCTAGGCTCTGCCAGCCAATAACCATAACTTAAATATTCACCTGACCAACCAAGCCAGTATCTGCAAACATCACGTCCTTCAAGATATTTCTTAAAAGTTTCATCTTTTTTGCTGGAGGAATGGAAAACTCGTTCTTCTTTCATTAACTTTGATTGTTTTGGCCTTCCTTTTCCTTCCTGATATGCTTTCAACCCAGTGGAAGCTGTCGCATAATTTGACAATATCTTAGATTTTTCATTTATTTTCACCAAGATCGCAGATTTTTCATTATCTTGAGCCAACGCAATATTGATAATGTAGTTATTATTCTTAAACTGCGAGGCGGGAAAATCTCCAACAATCAAAAACTTCCCTTCTCTGAACTCCCCCAACCTTACATTATTCGGCTTTCCTTTTTTAAAAATCAACAAACAGTTATCAACATTCGCCGCGCCAAAAACTTTGTCAAAAATGTTGATTATCTGAAGATTGCTTGTTTCTTCAAGTAAAAATTCTCTAAGAGGCGCAAAGGTATTAATAGTCAGCCATGTATTCGGGATAATAAAACCAAAGTATCCATCTTTTTTGAGCAATCGGAAAGCTCGGTCAATAAACAGGAGATAGGTATTTAGTTGATAGCTTGCAAGTGGAAATTTTTCGTAGAAATATTGCTTTGTTTTTTCATCAAAATGTCCGCCGCGAGCAAAGACATAGGGCGGATTGCTAATTATAACATCAAAACCTCCTTCTTTCATTACGGCCCCAAAGCATTCATCCCAATTAAAAGCCATGTCGCCTACAACTGCATGGTCATCAATCAAGGAATTCCCATTTTGTATATTCTGCTCCAAGAGGGGCAATTTATGACCTTTTTCAGCTATCTTCAAAAGAAGATTAAGCTGGGCAATTTCAACCGCTTTCTTATCAACATCCACACCGAAAATATTACTTTTAAGTATCTTCGCTTTAACAGAGAATGGGAGATCACTTCCAAACCCATGTTTGAGATAATACTCATACAGCAAGTCATAAGCTTTAATCAACATTGAACCAGATCCACAAGCTAAATCCAAAACCTTAACGTTGGCAATGTTGACTACGCTCTTCTCTTTTAAAAACTCACCCAGAGTATTCCTTACAATGAAGTCAGTAATATAAATTGGCGTATAATAAACGCCGTGTTCTTTAATATGCGTGTGGTCTTCAACAAGCTCAACATTATTTTTAGTTTTCTCAAGCACATGTCCAAGATATTCTTCGTAGATGTTACCTAAAACATCAGCTTCAATGGCGGAAAAATCATACATAAGTGATTTATCCTTTGTTACATATAATCTCTCAACTATTTCAGCTAAAACGGCATCGTCTATTACTAGATCATCACATAAGTGCTTATCGCCAGGTTCCGGTCCCCCAAAAATTTTACTGTCATAGTGCGCGTTGTAATATCTAAAAATCCTTCTTATGGTTCTTAGCAAAGCGCCGCTCCCTTTTGACTCCCGCAAGCCTGCAATAAGTGTCTTTTCTTCCAGCCCTCGATCTTCATAATTTCGAATTAAAATCAGACGATCCAGAATTCTTTGCACTGATTCATCCAGATCATCCTGAGACAGCTTTCGGTTTTGTTCCGCAATATCTTCCGATAGTAAGCGTCTAAATTCTGTAAAATCGGCCAATAATTGCTTATCAACCGAAATCTTTTTTGTCTTTTTTCCTACTTTTTCCGCCTCTTTATCCAATAAGTCTGCCGCAAAACCTTCTTTTTCCAACAACAAAAGTTCATCAAATCTTTCAAGTAATTCATAAAATTGAAACGTCAAAAAACGACTTAGCGCAAAGTTATTTGTCTTCCATTCTGCATTATAAATTACAATATTCTCAAAGTTTGTAAGAACAGCCCAAGTGCAACCCTTATGCCAAGCATAATTTATAGCCTGTTGTATGAATTCGGACTTATCCAAATCAGCCCTTAACGATTTAGCTTCAAGAAAAAATTTTGGGATCCCATTAATACGAAAACCATAATCTACTTTTTTCTTTGATATCTTTTCTTCAGCTGAAACTTCCTCTTTATTTTCTACATCCCAACCAAGTATACGAAATAACGGCAATATAAAATCCTTTTTAGTTTCTTCCTCCGTATAG